>NZ_JAMYMO010000007.1:0-277102 GCF_040318575.1 Mesorhizobium sp. M1088
AGCCATGGCGAGTTCCTCTCGTTGAAGGGAACTCCATGGTCAGATCGACCCCTCTACCCGCTCAAGTCAAAATGGCAGTCGCGCCATCTCAGAACGAGGCGCCTCTCCCGCGAAGCGGGTTCGTGCATTAGGCGCAAAGCGGCCATTTAGGCCCGGGCGGACGTCAGTCGCCTTTGGATCATGGGCGTGAATTCGCGGGGCGGACGAGCGGCCGCTTAAGATCAAAACTCGGTCGCTCGAGGTAATTGGGTTTTGACCTCAGCGATACTCGAAGATCGACCGGAATATCCCGGGCGCGATTACCGATAGCGGATTGACGTCGAGGATTGGCTTGTTGGCGTTGCCCCTGAGCCTGTAGGTGACGCCGATCAGCCCGCGGTCGCGGCCGTTGCCGAGCAGTGCGCCGATCAGCGGCAGTTCGCCGAAGATGCGGTTTACGCCGTAGGCCGGCATGAACGTGCCGGTCATGTCCATATTGTTGTTCTGGTCGTAGAGCGTGCCCTGGAAGGTGGTGCCGATGCGCGAGCCGCGCAGCACGCCGTTGCGCAGCTTGAGATAGCCGCTGCCCTTATCGATCTCGCTGAAACCGCGCTCGAACTTCACCCTCGACGTGTCGAGATTGCCTTTGACCGCCTCGTTGAGGCTGCGGTTGTCGCCGGCCGGCGTCGTCGACACGATCGAGGCGAGCTTCGGCTCGTTGACGATAAAGAAGTTCTTGGCGTCGACCTGGCCTTTCATCGGCCCGTCGCCGGCCCCGGTCAGCGCCAGCGTGATCGAGCCGCCTTCCATATGCTCGTAGATGTTGAGGAAGCGCAGTATGGCGCCGGCGTCGGCCGACTTCATGTTGAGCGTGCGCAGGCCGCCGCCGGTCGTGTTGCTGATGGTGATGGCGGCTCCCGAACTTGCCGTGGCGCTCACCTTGAGCCCGTTCACCCGGGACCCTGCGGCGCTGTAGTCGAGCTTCAAATTCGACAGCACCTCGTCGTGGAAGCCGGTCAGGGAGCTGACGTCGGCGCTGACCGAGATCGCATCGACGCCGGTGGTCTTGGTGGCGGTATCGACATCGGACGTGAATTGCTTGATCAGCGAGCGTGCGTCCAGCGCGCTGCCGCTGACCTCGACCGCATAGGCCTTGCCCGACCGCTTCACCGAGACGGCGACGTCGTCGCCCCTGTTCAAGGTGACCTTGCTGAACCGGGCCGAGGACAAGGCGCCCTTGACCAGCACCGCGCTGCCGTCGATGGAGAAGGTCTTGCCGTCGAGTTCGAAATTGGACAGCGTCGTGGTGTCGCCGGTCTTCGCCATGGCGAAGACGACCTTGGCGGGAATGCCGGGGCCCTTGCTCCAGCCGGCCCAGGGAATGTCCAGCCTGGCATTGGTCAGGTCGGCCGACACGTTCTGGTTGCCGGTGCCACTCTTGTCGATCGCCACCTTGATGGTTCCGGAAAGCAGCGTCGACAGGCCAGGCATGGCGGTGGCGCGCGTCTTGTCGTCGAGCACCAGCTCCACTTTACGGCTGCGCGGCGGACCGCCATCCCTGAGCGGCTCGATCAGGTCGAGCTCGGCCGGAATGCCGTTGAGCAGCGCCTTCGCCGAGATCACCGCCCGGTCGGGCGCGACCGTGATCGAGCCGTCGGCATGGCTGACCGTCTGCCCCTCGAACGGCTTGCCCAGCGACAGGTCCTTGTAGTCGAGCGCCACCAGCCAATCGAGTTTGGAAGAGTCGACACCGGACTGCAGCGGAATATCGGCCTTGACGTGGCCGGTCACCGTGCCGGACAGGTCGTCCGGCAGCAGGCCGACATGGCGCATGGCGTTGATCGGGTCAAACGATGCCAGCTCGGCGATTGCCGGCGCCTCGCCGGCGACGTCGATGTCGAGCGCGCCGATCACCGGCGGATGGTTCGCCGCCTTGACGGTGAGCGTGCCGTTGCTCGCCGCCACCGTGCGGCCGCTCGGCATATAGACGCTGCCCGACGACAGCGCGACGTCGACGTCATTGCCGTGGAAGCCGACGACGCCGACGGCATCGCGGATCGGCGGAATGCGGCCGGCCGTGTCGAAGCGCGATCCTTCGACCTGGAATCGGCCGAACACTTCATCGGCGGAAAGCGGCACGCCGTTGCCGAGCCGTCCGGGCACGACCTGGAACTGCAGGCTGCCATCGACGACGCGGCCGCCGAACAGGTTCTTAAGCACCCACAGCCTGGCATTGCGCGCCGAAAACCAAGGCCATAATTGCTTGACGTGCGAGACCGGCATGTCGTGGACATTGAGCGCCACCGATATGCCCGGCGCCTGGTTGGCGACGAATGAAACCGAAGCCGTGCCCAGCACTTCGCTGCCCGGTCCGGACCGGACGCCGATCTGCTCGGCGACCAGCTTTTGGCTCGTCGGCTGGTAGACGCCGGCAATACGGGCAATGAAGCTGAGCGCCGGCTCCGGCGAATCCGAAGGCGCCAGGGTCGAACCGTCGCTGGTCAGGTCGTAACGATAGGATGGCTCCTCGCCCGCTGCGCCGGTAGCGGGCTTCGGGCCGATCGAACCGGCGAAATCGAAGGTCGAGCGGCCGGTTTTCACCAGCAAGCTTTCGACCTGGATCTTGTTCGACCCGGCGACGAGCGTCGCATCGAGATCGATGTCGGCCGGAAGCAGGCCGCGCGAACCGAGATCGAGCACCGACCCGGTCAGTGACAGGGCGGCGGTCAGCCGCGAACTGTTGTCGCCGGTCCCTTCCGACCCCGCCAGCTTCAAGGCGATCGCGCCCAATTTGCCGCCTGCTGCCGCAGCTTCGGCATCCGCCGCCTGGATGCTGGCGTCCAGCGTGGTGATGCGTCGCGTCGCCGGATCGCGGGTGGCGGAAGCGGCGATGGTAAGCGCCCTGCCGTCGACATCCGCATCGGATGAAAACTCCATGCTTCCCGGTCCCGTCTGCGACACGGAGGCGTCGGCGATGGTGACCGACTTGACCGATCCGGTCTCGGGCAGTTCCAGCTCGACGTTGCGCAGATCGATCTGGCGCATCGAATCCTCGCGCACCGCATCGAGCGCGCGGTTGACGTTGGCGAAGACGGCGGCGGAAAGTTTTTCCGGATCGATGAGGCCATCCTGGTTGCGCAGCCCGGCCGTCCAGTCGCCGCCGGACGGCATCGCGGCCATGACGATGTGCGCGTCGGAAATCCGGGCGCTGGTCAGCCGTACCTCGCCCGAAAGCAGCGGGATCAGCCGGATGCCGAAGCGGACCCGGCCGGCATCGGCCATCGGTTTGCCGTCGGCGGTCTTGAGGCTGACGTCGCTGACCTGCAGCGCAATGAAGCTCGACCCGTCAAGCGTCAGCCGGGCTGGCCCGACGGCAACGTCGACATCGAAGCCGGCCAATCTCTCGATTGCCGTTTCGGCTTCCGCGCGAAGCCGCTCCGAGCCGAAGCCGGACACGCCGATCGCGTAGACGCCGGCGCCAGCCAGCAGCACAAGGGCGACAAGGCCGGCAAACAGCCGCGCCATCAAACGGACGCCGCGACCGATCGACGCCTGGCCGAGCGGCGGGACGCGGCACGCGGACGGAAAGGTTCCCAGGTCGGTGATCTCGTCACGCCTGAACCTGATCTTCTCGTGCTGCGGTAGCTCCTGATCCACGCAATCTTCCGTTGAAACGAATTCGATCGTGGACGAATCCCCGCTCGACATTATATCGATGCAGCCTGGCGCGTAACTTCAAACAAGGGCATCGGTATGGCTGACCTCGACGTGGGCGATGTTGCGCCGCAGTTCGATCTTCCGCGCGACGGCGGCGGTTCACTCAGCCTCGCCGCATTGCTGGGAAAACCCATCGTACTCTATTTCTACCCACAGGACGACACCACAAGCTGCACCAACGAGGCGATCGGCTTTTCGCAGTTGAAGCCGGAGTTCGAAAAGGCCGGCGCCGTCGTCATCGGGCTCTCGCCGGACAGCGTCAAGAAACACGACAAATTCAAGGCGAAATACGATCTGAGCGTCGACCTTGTCGCCGACGAAGAGCGCAAAGTGATCGAGGCTTACCATTTGTGGGTGGAAAAGAAGCTCTACGGTCGCACCTATATGGGCGTCGAGCGGGCGACGTTCCTGATCGGCCGCGACGGACGCATCGCCAGGATCTGGCGCAACGTCCGCGTCAAGGGGCACGCCGAAGAAGTGCTGGAGGCGGTTCGCGCCCTTTGAGAGCTGCGCCAGGCCGCTGCAATTCGATACCCGTTTTGCGCGAAGACCTTTGCCTGTCCTTCGATCCGGCAAAACTTTGTTAACCCTAATAATGTGTAATCAGGCTCGTCGTTGGTGTCGTAACGAAAGCTTGGTCCCGTGAACGTAGCCAGTCAGTCAGCGGTCTTCGGCAGACGCAGAGAGCCCCACACGGTCATCATCGCCCGGGGCGACCAGATAAGGCATTTCACCATACGCCCGTGGCTTGCGGCATTTTGCGGCTCGGCGCTGGCGGCGATCGTCATCGGCTACCTGCTGGCGACCTCCTATCTGGTGCTGCGCGACGATCTGATCGGCGCCACGACGGCGCGGCAGGCGCGCATGCAGCAGGCCTACGAAGACCGTATCTCGGCACTGCGCAGCCAGGTCGACCGCATCACCAGCCGCCAGCTACTCGATCAGCAGCTGATGGAAACCAAGGTCAGCGAGCTGCTGGAACGGCAGAGCCAGCTCAGCCTGCGTCACGGCCGTCTCGGCCCGATCCTCGAACGAGCCGAAAACGAGGTCGCAACGCCGCCCGTGCCGGCGGCAAAGCCGGACGAACATGCCGACGCGACCGGCAGCATCCAGCCGACGGCCTATTCCGTCGCCAGCCTTGCCGCCCCCCTTGCCGCTCCTGTGGGCGTTGACGACACCAGGCCGTTCTCGCTGTGGTCGACGCGCGCCGATCCGCTGCCGAGCGAAAGCGCGGCCGACCGGGCAGACAAGCTCTTCGTTTCGATCAACAACTCGCTGAAGGCCATCGAGAGCCAGCAGCTCACCCGCATCGCCACACTTGCCGACAATGCCTACAAAAGCGCCGACGCGATCTCGCAGGCGCTCGAGGCCGCCGGCCTGCCCGTTGATAGCGAATTCGAAAAGAGCGACGTTGGTGGCCCGCTGATACCACTCGACAGCTCGTTGGTCTTCGACAGCAAGGTCAAGGAGTTGGACGAGGCTCTTGACGCGCTGGATCATCTTAAAAAGGAAGCGCGCCGGCTGCCGCTCGCCAACCCCGCCCCCGGCCGCAGCGTTACCAGCCCGTTCGGCGTGCGCACCGACCCCATCCTCGGCACGGCCGCCTTGCATTCCGGCATGGATTTCAGGGCGCCGGTCGGTATGCCGGCCAAGGTCACGGCAGGCGGTGTCGTCGTCAAGGCCGGCTGGAACGGCGGCTACGGCCGCATGATCGAGGTCGACCACGGCAACGGTTTTGTGACGCGTTACGGGCATCTCAGCGAAATCGACGTCGCCGTCGGCCAGAAGCTCGATGCCGGAGACGTCATCGGCAAGACCGGCAACAGCGGCCGCTCGACCGGCCCGCATCTGCACTACGAGGTCCGCCACAATGGCGAGGCGATCGATCCGCTGCGCTTCCTGACCGTCGGCAAGAAGGTCGCGCAGTATCTGTAGAGCCGGCGATTCATTCGGCGTGAAGCCGGCGCGCGGCCAACCGCCCGCCAGGCAATATCAAAGATAGATCGCCTTCAGCCCTCAGCAGCGGCCATGAACGCGCCGAGCCGCCGGTTGAACGGCTCACCGGTCTGCTGAACGCTGTGCCCCGCGCCGGCGATCACGGCACGATCGGCACCAAGCACGTTTTCGAGCACGTCGCAGACGGCGTCGAATGCTGCGCTGTGCCCGCCGGATACCACCAGTTTCGGGAACGGCGCATCGGCAAGTTGCCGAAGCGGAATTTCGGCCTCCCATGGCCCGCGTTCGACGACGAGCATGGCCGCGCCTTGCGCGAGCGGGGGCGGCAGCGGGTCTGGCAATTGTATCGCCGAGCCGACCAGATGGAGGAACTGGCGCAAGAAAAGCGCGGGATCGTCGCGGGGTCCGCTTTGCCAGTGGGCCTTCAGGCGCGTCACGAGTTCATTGACGGCAACATCCCCGCGCGCAAGGTCAAAGGCCGGCGGCTCGATCACCGTGAGCGAACGGATTGCTCGCGGGCGCATCGCTGCTGCAAGAAGAGAGATGACGCCGCCATAGGAATGCCCGACCAGATGGACGCGGTTTTCGTCCCAGAGGTCATGCGTCCGATCGAGGAATCCGGCAACCAGTCCGGCGTCGACGGCGAAATCCTCGCGTTCGGCAGGGGAACTTGATCCGTATCCGGGCCGGTCGACCACAACCAGCTTCCAGCGCTCCGCAAGCGGTAGCTGGGCGGACCATGTCATCATGCCGTTCGTGACGCTGCCGTGGACGAACAGAACCGGCGGCCCGTCGCCCCGCACCTCATAGCCGAGATCAATCCCGTCGAGGGTCAGCTTCGGCATCGCATCTCCTCCCGCAGACCGACGAGAGCAAGTATGCTCCCTGCAACGGAAAGGCGCAACGAACTCCGATCCCTGGCCGGCTCACAGCCGGGTTCCGAAATGGGCTTCAGGGCGCTGATCGGAATGCCGGTCAAAGGTCATGCCTGGCGTCCCGTCCAGCCGGTGGCGCTTCATACTGGAAAATTGCCAGAGTTGGCCCATCCGCCGGCGGGCGCGAATTCGCCGGCGTTAGAAGGACCTTGGCCACAGGCGAATTATTTTTGAATTCCATTTGACTGAATAAATCTTCAGTGCCAGTCTGGCCTCTCTCGAGGGCACAAGGCATGGCACTGCGGGGAACCAATCAGGAGTTCGGGCGGCCGTATAACCGGCGCATCGTGCTCGAATCCATCCGCCTTCACGGGCCGATCGCCCGCGGCGATATTGCCAGGCGGGTCGGACTCACCGTGCAGACGGTGTCGACCATCGTTCGCGAGCTGGAAGAGCACGGTTACGTGCTGTCGCTGCGCGAAGAGCCCAAGGGGCGCGGCCTGCCACCGGCAACGCTGCGCATCAATCCGGAAGGCGGCTATGCCGTCGGCATCCACGTCACCCCGCTGGGCATCAATGCCGCCCTGATCAACCTAAGCGGCGATGTTATCGAGAGCACCTACCGCGAAGCTCCAAATGCAACGCCCGACCACGCTTTCGAGCTGATCGGCGCCATGGTGCTCGAATTGACGGCATTGCGGCCCGGTGGCCGCGTTCTCGGCATCGGCATGGCGCTACCCGGACCGTTCGGCGTGGAGTCCATGAGCTTTGTCGGGCCGACCACCATGACCGGCTGGAAGGATGTGGCGCTGCGCGAGCGGCTGGCCGCCTCGACCGGACTGCCGGCCTTTTTCGAAACCGATATGGCGGCGGCTGCTATCGGCGAGCGCCTCTACGGTCTCGGAACGGCATATTCCGAGTATTACTATCTTTATTTCGGCGTCGGTCTCGGCGGCGTCATGGTGCATGACGGGGCGGCATTGCGCGGCGCCTGGGGAAACGCCGGTGAAATCGGCCACATTCCCGCGGTGCCGGGCGGCGAGCCCTGCCCGTGCGGCAATCGCGGCTGCCTCGAACGGTATCTCTCGCTCGAGGCGCTGCGGCGCCGCAACATCGCCGACGCCGAGTGGGTGAGCGAGATTGCGCCGATCTTCCGCAACGCCGTCACCATCATCGAAAACCTGTTCGATCCCGAAACCATCATCCTCGGCGGGCTTGCCTCCACCGACCTGCTCGAAAGGCTTGCCGGCGCGGCCGCGCACCTGCCCAACTCGGTGTCGGCGCGAAGCGACCGCACGACGCCCCGCGTCAGCGTCGCGCGCGGCGGCCAGCATGCCGTGTTGCGCGGCGCCGCCGCGCTTGCCGTTTCGGGGGTGCTTTCGCCGCGCTTCGGCCAGATCTTCACCGCCGAGCGCGAACGCGGGCGAGATCTCTTGCATAACAAAGGGATCGCGGCATGAGCGAACCGCTGCTGGTGCTCGACAACGTCGCCAAGAATTACGGCGCCATCGAAGCGCTGAAAGGCATCAGCTTTTCGATCGACAAGGGCGAAGTGGTGGCGCTTCTTGGCGACAACGGCGCCGGCAAATCGACGCTGGTCAAGATCATTGCCGGCGGCCTGGAGCCGACCTCCGGCCGCATGCTGTTCGAAGGCAAGGAATTCCTCGCCAAATCCCCCGCCGAGGCCAAGGCCGCGGGGATCGAGACGGTCTACCAGGACCTGTCGCTTTGCACCAATGTCGACGTGGTCGCCAATTTCTTCATGGGCCGCGAGATCACCAGGAAGGTTCTCGGCATTCCGGTGCTCGACGAGCGCGCCATGGAGCAGGTGGTGCAAAAGGCGCTGGCCAGCGCCGGCACCCGCATTCCCTCGCTTCGCACCAATGTCGAGCACCTCTCGGGCGGTCAGCGGCAGGCCATCGAGCTCAACCGATTCGTGCATTTTGGCGGCAAGCTGGTGCTTCTCGACGAGCCGTTCGCGGCACTCGGCGTCGAACAGACGCGGCGCGGCCTCGACATGATCCGCCAGGTGGCGAGCCAGGGCATCGGCGTCGTCATCATCACCCATATCATGCAACAGGCCTTCCAGGTCGCCGACCGGATCGTGGTGATCCGGCAAGGCGTCGTGGCGGGCGACGTCGCACGCAACAAAACAAGTCCCGACGCGGTGATCAAAATGATCACCGGAGAGACGCTCGCCGGTGCCGGACCGGCAAGCTGAGGGACATATGAGGGGTCCGGCGCAAGAGGAGCGAACGACATGAAGAAAATACTTCTTTCCGTCTTCGGTATCCTGGCACTGGCCTTTGCCACGCTCACGCCGGCATTAGCCCAGTCCAAGGGCACCGTCTACTACATGGTGCCGACATTGCTCGATGAGTTCCAGACCGGCTCGGTGAGCGCGCTGGAACTGTTCCTGAAGCAGGTCGGCTACGAGATGAAGACGTTGAACGCCGACAACAAGACCGACGCTCAGCAATCGCAGATGAACGACGTCATCGCGCTGAAGCCGGCGGCGATCATCCTTGCCGCCGTCGATTTCAATGCGCTGAAACCGTCGATCGAGGCGGCCCGTGCCGCCGGCATCCCGGTCGTCGAGTTCGACCGCCAGATAACCTCGACCCCGTCCGACTTCACCTCGGTGGCCGGAACCGTCGAGATCGGCTACGTCGCCGCCGACCAGGCACAAAAGCTCCTGACCGCGAAGAACGGCTCGGTGAAGGGCAAGATCCTGCAGGTGCTCGGCGATCCGGGCGACCCCTACACGCTCGACATCCAGAAGGGTTTCGAGGAGAAAATGAAGGCGTTCCCGGACGTCAAGATCATCTCGCTGCCGGCCATGCAATGGGAGGCCAGCAACGCCGGCACCATCGTCGCCGACCAGATGCTCGCCAACCCCGACATCGACCTGATCTTCAGCCATGCCGCGCATCTTTCGGTCGCTGCCGTCGCCTCGCTCGAGGCCGCCGGCAAGAAGCCGGGCGACGTCATGCTGATGAGCTCGAACGGCGCTCCGGTCGGCCTCGACCTGATCCGCAAGGGCTGGCTCAACGTCGAAGTCGAGCAGCCGCTCTACGCCCAGGCCGCGGCGGTCGCGATGTTCATGGACAAGGTGGTCAACAAGCAGGAGATCAAGCCCGGCGAATATGATGTGCTTGGCCTGAAATCAACCCTGACCAAGGAAGCGTGGGGACCGAACATCAAGATCCCCGGCGCTGCGATCACCAAGGAAAATGTCGATAACCCGGCGTTCTGGGGCAACATGAAGCCGCCGACCGAAACCATAAAGCCGGTCGAATAGCGAACTCGCCAGAAGCTCCGGGCCCTGCCGGCCCGGAGCCCAGCCCTGCAGCCCGGGTGCGTTCAAACGGACGCGCGCGGGAATGCTGCAGCAATTTTCAACCACGCCTGATAGTCCGAAAACCGAGTGGTTTTTCGGGGTCGGCGCCAACCGGATCCTGAGATGAACCCCCGCACGCGCCAAACCCTCGAGTTCATCCTCGACAATCTTGTCTGGTTCATGCTGGTCTTCGTGCTGGTGGTCTTTTCCATCCTTATCCCGAACTATTTTCAGCTCGGCATCTTCGCCAACATCATCGAGGCGTCGAGCGTGCTCGGCGTGATGTCGATCGGCCTGGCGCTGGTTATCATCGCCGGCCACATGGACCTGTCGGTCGAATCGGTCGCGGCGCTCAGCGCCATGGCGGTCGGCATCCTGTTCTGCTCGTCCGGCATCGGCCTTGGCATCCAGTTGCAGCCGCAATGGCTCATGGTTCCGGTTTCGCTGCTCATCGCGCTTGCCATCGGCGGCCTCATTGGCGCCTTCAACGGCTATCTGGTGGTCAGGGTCAAGATGAGCGCCTTCATAATCACGCTGGCTTCTTACATCTGGGTGCGCGGCCTGGTGCTGGTCATTTCCGGCGGCCGCTCGGCGCAGGACCTTGCGCCGGCGATCCGCTGGTTCGCCATCCAGCGCCTGCTCGGCCTGCCGCTCACCGCCTGGATCGCGATTGCCTGTTTCGTCATCTCTTCGCTGGTCATGGCCAAGACGCCCTTCGGCCGCCATCTGGTCATGATCGGTGGCAACGAGACGGCGACCTTCCGCGCCGGCATCCGCGTCAACCGCAACCTCGTCATAGCCTTCGTTCTCGCCGGCGCCATCGCCGGCCTTGCCGGCTGGCTGCTGGCGATCCGCACCTCCGGAGCCAGCGCCAATCTCGGTGCGGGATTCTTGTTCAACGCCTTTGCCGCCGTCGTCATCGGCGGCGTCAGCCTGAAAGGCGGTGTCGGCACCCTGCCCGGCGTCTATGCCGGCGTGCTGCTGCTCTCGGCGATCAACACGGCGATCAATTTGATGGGCCTGCCAGCCAATTTCACCCTGGTGATACACGGCCTGCTGGTGCTTGCCGCCGTGCTGCTCGACGCATTCAGGCAGACAATCCGCCAGAGGCTGGCATGACTAGCGATCTCGGAAGGCTTGTCGGCAAGGTGGCGCTGGTCATCGGTGCTGCCCGCGGCATTGGCAAGGCGATCGCGCAGCGCTTTGCCGAGGAAGGCGCAAAGCTCGTGCTGGCCGATACCGAGACCGAAGCCGGACGAGCAACGGCAGATGAGGTCGGCGCCCACTTCATTCATACCGACATTTCGCAGATGGCCGATGCGGAAGCCGCCGTGGCGCTGGCCCTCGACCGTCACGGCCGACTCGACATCATGGTGCAGAATGCCGGCATCTATCCCTGGCAATTGCTGGAAAACACCAGTCCCGACGACTGGGACCGGGTCATGGCGGTGAACTTGCGCGGCAGCTTCATCGCTGCTCGCGCCTCACTGGTGCCAATGAAGGCACAGCATTTTGGCCGCATGCTGTTCACCTCCTCGATCACCGGCCCGCATGTCACCAGCCCCGGCCACGGCCATTATTCAGCGACCAAGGCCGGCATCAATGGGCTGATCCGTTCGGCTGCGCTCGAATTCTCGGGCTACGGCATTACGGTCAACGGCGTCGAGCCCGGCAACATCCTCACCGAAGGCATAGAGCAGCATCGCGGTGCGGCCTTCATCAAGAACATGGAAGACGCCATTCCGCTCGGCCGGCTCGGCAGCCCGCGCGACGTGGCCAACGCCTTCCTGTTTCTGGCCTCGGACGACGCCAGCTACATCACGGGCACGACCATCATCGTCGACGGCGGGCAGCTTTTGCCCGAGGGCAAGGATTTCCGGCTGCTGCCGCCATGATCCTCGATTTCGGCGGCGGTTTCTTCCTGCGCCGGGCGACCACCGCCGATCATGCAGCGCTTGCGATGATCTGTCTCAAGACCGGCGATGCCGGCAAGGATGCCAGCGGCCGCGAGGACGACCCGGACCTGCTCGGCCTCCTCTACACTATTCCCTACCAGGTGCTCGAACCCGATCTGGCCTTTATTATCGATAGCCCCACAGGTGCGGCCGGCTATCTGCTTGGCGCAGCCGATACGGGCGCTTTCAATGCCAGCCTGGCATCAGACTGGTATCCGGACCTGCAGCGGCGCGTGGTAGACCCGGGACCCGACAACTCGCGCTGGCGCGGCAGCGACTGGGCGCGGTACCGGATCCACCACCCCGATTTCGCTGTTCCGCCTGCGCTGGCGGCCTACCCGTCGCATGGCCATATCGACCTGTTGCCGCAAGCGCGCGGGAAAGGCATCGGCAGGCGCGCGATGGCCTTCCTCGAGCAGCGCCTTGCCGCGAGCGGCTCGACCGGCATCCACCTCGAAGTCATGCCGGAGAACGATGGTGCGCTAAGGTTTTATAGGACGATCGGATTTCGGGTGCTGCAGCACCCGGACCTGCCGATGCATTGCGTTTACATCGGAAAACGGCTTGCTCATCGGGCAGAAGCTGCACGCTGAGCCGCGGCAAGCAATCGCACAACCTGCATGGACACTGACCGGGAGGATTATGGAAGTACAATGCTGCGGTGCTGCAGCAACCATGTGCCTCCGCGTGAACACCTTTGCCGCACCAACCGAACCTTCTGGAAGGCGCCAGGCCAACACGGTGCGGGCTAATCAGAGTGTTGGCGGAGCGTCTACTAGTGCAGTATGGGCGGCAGGGGAACATCCGCGACCGTTCCCCCGGCCACAATCGAGAGCACATAAAGCAGATAAATGGCTAATACCAACAGGGCGAGGAATGAACCGCTGGCAAAGACTCCTGCAACCGCGGCGTCGGGATAAGCTTCGACTTGTTCTTTCTTGAAGGTGTCTTCTTCGTTACGGGTTGTCTTCACAACCCGATCGCCTGGAAGCCGGTTTTTTTCAGCTTCCTTCGATATCTTATCCGCGAGATCTCCTGCGATCACGGGATCCTCCGGAAGATGACTCGCAAGCCATCCAGGAATATTTTCGCTCCCGCCCATGCCCATACGCAATTGAGATACTGCAAGTTGTAGCTTTCGGCAATCGTTTCCCTCATGAGAGGCAAGCAGATCAGACTTAAGTCCCTGCGGAAAGACAGTTTGAATCAGACCAAAGTCCGAGTAGCACAGTGATCGGATGCGTCTCACCTGGCGATCAGCTTGAGCGGTGTAGCCCAAACTGAACACATCGAGGAAAATGGTGGGCGATGACGGGCTCGAACCGCCGACATCTTCGGTGTAAACGAAGCGCTCTACCAACTGAGCTAATCGCCCGCTCCGGGCCGGACCTTTAAGCAGTTAGGACCGGCTTCGCAAGGCCAAATGAGCGGCCAGTGGCTTGGCCGGGAGCCGGTTTCGGCAACAAAGTTCGGCTTGTCAAAAAACCTTCTGCTGTTTGCTGTTATGCTGTCCGGGTCCGCTTGACACCCGGTGGCTTACCCCTTATCCACCGCCCCAACGACGAACACGGCTGACACGTGCTCGTCCATGCGCGGGTGTAGCTCAGTTGGTTAGAGTGCCGGCCTGTCACGCCGGAGGTCGCGGGTTCGAGCCCCGTCACTCGCGCCATTTCTCCTTTGGGGTCACGTCCCCTGGTGTCGGAGAAATGTCGACGTTGATTTGTCAAAAACCGTCGTCGTTCATGATGTAATCCATACGGTCTCACCCCTCGGCGAGCAGCGCCTCGACCTCCTGCAGCGTCGGCATGGACGGCGCGGTGCCCGGGCGCGTCACCGAGATGCCTGCGACGGCGCAGGCGAAGCGCACCGCTTCCAGAGGTTCGATCCCCCTCGACAGCGCGGCAGCCAGGCCGCCGTTGAAGGCGTCGCCCGCGCCTGTGGTCTCGACCACCGGGCCGGCGGCGACCGCTGCGACATGCTCGGAACGATCGGCCGTGTGCAGCAGCGCACCGTTTTCGCCAAGCGTCACGATGACTGCCCCAACGCCCTTCTCAAGCAGGCTGTCGGCGGCACGGCGGGCGTCGTCGATCGAGGACACCTTGATGCCGGTCAGTTCCTCGGCCTCGGTTTCGTTCGGCGTGACATAGTCGCAAAGCGTGTAGATGCGGTCCGGAAGCCTGGCCGCGGGCGCCGGGTTGAGGATGGTGGTCACCCCTGCCCCGCGCGCGATCTCCAGCGCCCGCAGCGCCGCCTCGATCGGCTGTTCGAGCTGGGTGACGAAAACGCCGGCCGCGCGGATCAGGCCGGCATTTGCCTCGATATCGGCGGGCGAGATCAGCATCGCCGCACCCGGACTGACGATGATCGCGTTGTTGCCGCTCGTCTCCTCGATGAAGATATAGGCGGCACCGGTGTAGCTTTCCGGCGTGTCGATGACGGCGCTCTTCACGCCGGCGTGCGACCAGGTCTGTCTCGCCATATCGGCAAAGGGGTCGACGCCGAGGCGGGTAAGGAAGGTGACGTCGGCGCCGAGCCGGCCGGCCGCCACCGCCTGGTTCGAGCCCTTGCCGCCGGGGCCGAGCGTGAAGGACGTGCCCAGGATCGTCTCGCCCATGCGCGGCTGGCGGGCGGCGCGGTAGGCCGTATCGGCGACGAAGACGCCCAATATGACAACCGGCTTCATGACGATCGGATTCGCCGGCATCCCGCTACTCCGCATCCGGTGGCACGACGCCTTTGCGGAACGCAAAACAGCCATAGAAGCGGCGCTCGCCGGTCTGGATGACGCAATAGGCCTTCTTGGCGCGTTCGTAGAAGGCGTAGCGCTCGACCGAGATCATCGGCCAGGCCTTGCCCTCGGCGGCATCGATCTCTTTTTGCACTTCCTGCTGCACGGCGGGAATGTCGTCCGGCTTGCCGACGATCTCCATGCGCGCGGCGGCATCGTCGACGAAGGTGTCCAGCGGATAGAGCGACAGTACCGCCTTGACCACGTCGGCCGCCGACGCATCGATGCGCAGCAGCCGGCCAAGCACGGTCTGGCGCGCCACCGAATCGGACGGGAAATTGGTGTCGGCGATAATCAGATCGTCACCGTGGCCCATCGCCCGCAGCGCCTGCAGCACATCGGCATTGAGCAGCGGATTGATTCCTTTGAGCATGGTATTCCTCGCGAAGTTTGCTGGGGCGAAATCAGAGACGCTTGCCGGTCTCTGCGTCGAAGAGATGCACCTGGTCGAGCCGCGGTTTCAGGTGCAGTGTGTCGCCCGGCTTGAAGTCGTGGCGCTCACGGAACAGCGCCACCATCTCGCCCTCGCCGAAGCGCAGGAACACCAAAGTCTCGGAACCGGTCGGCTCGACCACCGAAATCTTCGCCGGAACACCATCGGGATGGATTTCGAGGTGCTCGGGCCGCACGCCGTAGACGACATTACGGCCATCCTCGACGGCACTGGTCGCCGCAATCGGGAACGGCGTCCCGGCGATCTCGACGACGGGCTTGTCGCCCTTGCGCACGACGCCCTTGAGCAGGTTCATCGAGGGCGAGCCGATGAAGCCGGCGACAAACAGGTTGGCTGGCCGGTCGAATAATTCCAGCGGCGCGCCGACCTGTTCGATGCGACCGTCGCGCATCACCACGATCTTGTCGGCCATGGTCATGGCCTCGATCTGGTCGTGGGTGACGTAGATGGTGGTGGTCTTCAGCCGCTGGTGCAGTTCCTTGATCTCGGTGCGCATCTGGACACGCAGCTTGGCGTCGAGATTGGAGAGCGGCTCGTCGAAGAGGAACACCTGCGGGTTGCGCACGATGGCGCGGCCCATGGCGACGCGCTGGCGCTGGCCGCCAGAGAGCTGGCGCGGATAGCGCTTGAGGTAGGGATTGAGGTCGAGGATGTCGGCGGCGCGCTTGACCCGCTCAGTGACCACCGCCGGGTCGGTTTTGCGCAGCTTGAGAGCAAAGGCCATGTTCTGCTCGACCGTCTTGTGCGGATAGAGCGCGTAGTTCTGGAACACCATGGCGATGTCGCGCTTGGCCGGCGGCAGATGGTTGACGATGCGCTCGCCGATGGCGATGGTGCCGCCGGAGACCGTCTCCAGCCCGGCCACCATCCTCAGCAGCGTGGACTTGCCGCAGCCGGAAGGCCCGACCAGCACCACGAACTGCCCGTCGGCGATGTCGACGCTGACATCGTGCAGAACCTTGACGGTTCCGAACGCCTTGGCCACATTGCGGATCGCGACTTGAGCCATCATTCCCCCTTCAGTTGCCGTGAAGCTAAACAACGCAAACGGCGAGGGCAAGTCAGTCTCTTATAGATAAAAAACCCATTCACGTTGACACCGCACTTCGTTGTGCGAATAGTGACAGTGTCCGGCTTATGACCCTGTTCCGGGCGCACCGGTACGCTTGTCCGGCACTGAATGCCAAGCGTCGCGGGAGGGAGAATTCGGGCCGCTATTTACCGGAGTCGCTGTCGTTGGGGAACATAATCGGCGCTCCACCATCTGAACCAATTCACAATTGACCTTCTGGGAGGAACGAAATGAAAGTCAGCCTTTATAACCAACTTGTCCGCGCCGGGGCCACCCGCCGCGACGTGCTGAAGGGAGCGGCCAGCATGGCCGCCCTCGCGGCGGCCTCAAGCGCCGGACTTGGTGCGCTGACGCGCACGGCTGCGGCCGCCGACGACCTGCGCGCGCAGATCCTGCAGATTCCGGGTGTCGGCAAGGGTCAGCCGACCGATGCCGACTTCCAGCAGGTCGGCGAGCTTTGCCTTGCCGCCACCAAGGCCAATGTCAAGGAAGGCGAATTCGCCGGTGTCGAACTCACCTTCATGGGCCTCAACAACCAGAACCTGCACAATGTGCTGTTTCGCGGCTTCCTGAAGCCGTGGGAGACCTATACCGGCGCCAAGATCAACTGGATCGACCTGGCGCAGGCTGACTACAACGCCCGCCTGCAGCAGTCGATCGCGACCGGCACCGTCGATTTCGACATCATCGAAATGGGGGCACCGTTCGAAGGCGACGTCTGCGGCAAGGGTCTCACCTCCGAGATGCCGGACTGGGTCAAGGACCAGATCGACATGAAGGATGTCGTGGCCTATCTGCAGCCGCCGGTGGGCACATGGGACGGCAAGCAATATCGCGTGACCGTTGACGGCGACGCACATAATTTCAACTACCGCACCGACGTGTTTGCCGATGCCGACCTCGCCAAGGCCTGGAAGGACGGCGGCGGAGAAGGCGAATGGGGTGTGCCGAAGACCTGGCAGCAGGTGCAGGCGGTGACGAAGTTCCTCAAGGGCAAGCAGGTGAAAGGCCAGGATGTCTTTGGCTATCTCGATGCGCCCAAGCCCTGGGGCGGTTTCGGCTTTTATTTCCTCGGCAGCCGCGCCAGCGCCTACGCCAAGCATCCCGATGACAAGGCCTGGCTGTTCGATGCCGACACGATGAAGCCGCGCGTCAACAATCCGGCATGGGTGCGGGCGATCCAAGACGTCATCGATGCCCTGCCCTCCGAACCTGCCGACCAGATCAACGCCGACCCGAACACCACCGCCTTCCAGCAATTCCTGGCAGGCACCGGTTCGATGGTTACCTGGTGGGGCGACGTCGGTTCGAACGTCAAGACCAACGATTCCTCGGTCGTCGGCGACATCACCGGCTTCTCGATCCTGCCGGGCTCGGACGATGTCTACAACTCCAAGACCGGCCAGTGGGACAAGCTCGCCAGCGGCCCGAACCATGCGCCGAACTGCGCCTATCTCGGCTGGGGCGTTTACGTCATGGCCCGCGTCGACAGCGACGAAAAGAAGAAGAAGGCGGCATGGTCTGCCGCTGCCCACCTCGGCGGCAAGGACCTGTCGCTCTGGTGCGCGGCCTATCCGTCGGGTTTCCAGCCCTATCGCAACTCGCATTTCAACATTCCGGAATGGGTGGCGGCGGGCTACGACGAGGCGTTCATCACCTCGTATCTGAAGTCGGAAGCCGACAGCTACAACCATCCGAACGCGGCGATCGAGCCGCGCATCCCCGGCATCTTCCAGTACTACAGCGCCGCCGAGGACATTTTGGCCAACACCTTTGCCGGCAAGATGAAGGCGCAGGAAGGCGCCGACGCCATCGCAGCCGCCTGGGAGAAGCTGACCGACCAGATCGGCCGCGACAAACAGGTCAAGCTCTACAAGGCATCGCTCGGCATGTAGGCTGAGATCGTGAAACCTGGTCCGGCGGCGCACAGCCGCCGGACATCCGCTTGACCGGCCCGGCCTCGATCGGCTCGGCCGGTCATCGAGCCTCCTGTGAACAGGCAAGACGCGTGGCTGACCGGACCCTGGCTGACCAGACTTTGTCGACAAGTGAATGGCCGGCAGGCGCCGTGCCATCCGACCTGATTCCGCGGAGCCGCAAACGGCTTGGCTGGGCGCTGATGGCTGCTGCGACGCTCGGCCTTCTGGCGGTGATCGCGCTGCAAATCCTCTACAAGAGCGAGGTCGACACTATCGGCTTCGACACCTGGCGGCCGGTGGTCTATGCCTACGTGCTGTGGGGTGTCGCGCTCGGCATCGGCCAGGTGCTGACGCGCGGCGAGGACGGCCAGCGCGCTCTGTTCCTGCTGCCGGCGCTGCTGTTTACCATTGCCATGGTGATCTTCCCGACGCTGTTCGGCTTCTACATCGCGCTGACCGACTGGAACCTCAGTTCCTTCAGCGGACGGCAGTTCAACGGGCTCGACAATTTCTGGCAGATGCTGAACGACGCCTATTATCGCAACGCGCTGTTCAACATGGTGCTCTACGTGCTGGCGGTGTTCGTCGAATATGTCATCGCCTTCGGCCTGGCGCTGCTGCTCAACGCGCAGATTAGGGCACGAAAATTCTTCCGCGTCGTGTTTCTCATGCCGCTGATGCTGTCGCCGGTGGCGGTGTCGTGGATGATCGGCAAGTCGCTGATGGAATACCGCTTCGGGCCCGCCGCGACGCTGGCGCGGCATCTCGGCTGGGAAAACCCGGCCTTCTTCTCCAACCCGATCACCGCCCGCATCTCGATCATGGTGCTCGACGCGTGGACGTTCATCCCGTTCATGATGATCATGCTGCTCGCCGGCCTGCAGGCAATGTCGCGCGAGGTGCTCGAGGCAGCGCGTGTCGATGGCGCCACCGCCTGGCAGACCTTCTGGCAGGTCACCTTCCCGCTGATGCTGCCGGTGTCGGTGACAGCGGTCATCCTGCGCATCATCTTCAAGCTGAAGCTCGCCGATATCATCATCACCGTCACCTCCGGCGGGCCGGGCGGCGCGACCGATTCGGTGTCCAGTTTCATCTACCGCGAATATCGCGACCGTTCGAACGTCGGCTACGGCACGATGCTGGCGATGGCCTATTTGATCATCATCATCGTGTTCGTGACCTGGCTGCTGAAGTTCGCCAGCCGCTTCGTGCGCAACGTCAACTGATCGGGCCGGCAAGATGAGCGTTCAGACCACCGACTATGCCGCTTCCGAAATCCGCTCGCCGGCGAGCTTCGTCGCCAACCGCGTCTTCATCTACGGCGCGCTCATCTTCTGGGCTTTCATCTGCCTGTTCCCGATCTATTGGACGATAACCACTTCGTTCAAGACCGCGGTCGACGTCACCCAGGGCCATCTGATCCCGTTCGTCGACTTCCGGCCCGACTGGAAAGGCTGGCGTTCGCTCGGCCTGTCGCCGGACTCGATCTTTCGGACGTCGACGGTCCGCGACGAATTCATCAAGCGCTTCATGAATTCGGTCATCACTTCGGTCGGCGCGTCGAGCCTCGCCATCGTCATCGGCAGCCTCGCCGCCTACGGGCTGACCCGCTATCGTTACAAGTTCGCCTGGTTCAGGAACGAGGATATTTCCTTCTTCTTCCTGTCTCAGCTGATCCTGCCGCCGGTGGTTTTGGCCTTGCCCTTCCTCGTGCTTTACCGGGAGGTCGGCCTGCTCGACACACGCGTCGGGCTGATCCTGCTCTATACGCTGATGGTGCTGCCGATCGTCATCTGGATCATGCGCGACCAGTTCAACTCCATCCCGGTGGAGCTGGAGGAGGCAGCACTCGTCGACGGCCTGTCGATCTGGGGCGCCTTCTTGCGCATCGTCATGCCGATCGCGCTGCCGGGCATGGTCGCCGCCTTCATCCTGGCGATGGTGCTGTGCTGGAACGAGTATTTCTTCGCCGCGCTTTTGACCTCGACCGACGCAAAGACCATTCCTGTCATGGTGGCGAGCCAGACCGGCTCACAAGGCATCAACTGGTGGTCGATGGCAGCGCTTGCCACCGCCGCCATCACACCGCTCGCCGTCATCGGCATCGCGCTCGAGCGTTACCTGATCATGGGCATGACAGCGGGCGCGGTGAAATAACTGCGCCGGCTCTCCCTTCTCCCCTTGTTGTGGGAGAAGGGAAAAGCGCGCTAACCCGAAAGCGTTGCCCGCAAATGCTCGAGGATCATGGCAACCCCTTTTTGCCCCAATTCCGCCGAAGCTTCGGGCGCACTTGCCGTGTACCAGCCGGTGTTGTCGGCGAAGCGGCCGGCATCCACCGCCTCCGGGCACAGCGCCAGCATCAGCGACGTCTCGCCGATGCCGGCATGGTCGAACGGGTACTGGCTGTGCATTGAGGCCGGCATCAACGGATGCACCTGCACCCAGTTGAAGAAATTGCTGCCCTCGGCGTGTTCGGCATAATAGTCAGCCATCGCCGCAGAGCCCCACCAGCCTTCGCCACGTTCTTTCTCCAGGAAGCGGAAGATCGCCTGCCGGCCGGCGGCCTTGAAGGCGAGATCGGTTGGCATGCCGGCGGCAAAATTTTCGGTCTGGTGGTGAATGATGGCGTGGATGTTGCGGAAGCCGATGCGCAGCAGGCTATAGAACAGTTCTTCCGCAAATGGCGCCAGCACATTGCCGCCGACCTGCAGCGAACCACTGCCCTCTGGTGCTGCAACAGCATAGCTCGCCGCGCCGTAATAGAAGGGCGGCAGAATGACGATCTCGGCTTCTTTTTCGAACAGTTCCAGGCTCTTGACCACCGCCAGCGTGTCCATGCCGACGGCCATGTGCTCGCCGTGATATTCAAGCACACCCAGCGGCAACACGACCGGCCAGTTTTCGGCGATCACCTTGCGTATCTGATGCGGCAGCATCAATTCGTAGCGCATGACACCTACTCCATATTGGTGTGGCGGGCGCGCATCGCTCCCGGCGAGACGCCGGTCAGATCCCTGAGCTTCAGCACCATCACTTCGAAGAGGACGAACAGCACGCCTTCGAACACCGAGCCCATCGGCAGGACGGATGTCTTTTCGGGACCCTGGTCGTCGGCCATGGTCTGAGCCGGGATAAGCAATGTGAAGTCGGCCAGCTTTGCGGCAGTGCTGTCGGCTTGCGCGGTGAGCAGCAGGACTGTGGCACCGGCCTCGCGCGCGACCTGCATCAAGGTCAGCACCGTCGACGTCTCACCCGGGCCGGAACTGGCGAGGAAGACATCGCCCGCGCCCAGCGGCGGCGTGGTCATGTCGCCGACGACCGACACCGGCAGACCGAGATGATAGAGCCGCATGGCAAAACCCTTGACCTGCAGCGCCTCGCGGCCGCAGCCATAGGTGACGATCTTTTTCGCACCGGCCAAGATGGCGCAAGCGGCGTCGATGCGGCTTGCGTCGATACGCTCCAGCACGGTGCCAAGCTCGTTCAGCGCAATCCCAAACAGGTTTTCGCCGGCGTCCGTCATGACATTTGCACCAGCTTGCCGGTGCCGGAGAACCATTTGAATATCTCAGTCACCTTTGCCCCGAACGGCTTGTTTTCATTCATGCTATCACCGCGAAAATCGGTGTCCAACGACACGCAGTGCTTTTGATGCGCTACAGCCGTGATAGTGTCACGGCAAATCCAAATGAGGAAACGGCAGCATATGAAGACACGGCATTTCGACCGCATCGGCAATGGCGGCATCACCTTCACCGAGCTCGGCTTCGGCACCGCACCGCTCGGCAATCTTTACCGCGCCGTCTCCGACGAGGATGCCAATGCTACGCTGGAGGCGGCATGGCGGGTCGGCTGCCGCTACTTCGACACCGCGCCGCTTTATGGGCTAGGCCTAGCCGAAACGCGGCTCAATCCGTTCCTGCGTTCGAAGAAGCGCGACGACTACGTGCTGTCCAGCAAAGTCGGGCGCATAATGCGCGCCTGCCCGCCGGAACAGCGCACCGGCATCGGCAAATTCTTCGACACCCCATCGCGCCGAGAGGTCTACGATTACAGCTATGACGGCGTCATGCGCTCCTTCGAGGCCTCGCTGGAACGGCTCGGCGTCGACCGCATCGACATCCTCTTCGTGCACGATGTCGACATCTTCACCCATGGCAGCAAGGAAGCCTCGGACCAGCGCATCCAGGAATTCATGAGCTCCGGCTACTACGGATTGCTGGCATTGCGCGACCAGGGCGTGATCAAGGCATTCGGCGGCGGCATCAACGAGTGGCAGGTTGCCCAGACGCTGGCCGAGCGCGGCGATTTCGATCTGTTCCTGCTTGCCGGGCGTTACACGCTGCTGGAGCAGGAAGCGCTGCAGTCTTTCCTGCCGCTATGCCAGCAACGCGGCATCGGCATCGTTCTCGGCGGGCCTTACAATTCCGGCATCCTGGCAAGCGGGCCGAAGCCCGGCGCCTACTACAATTATTCGGAGGCGCCGCAAGACATCATCGACCGCGTCACCCGCATCGAGGCCGTCTGCAAACGCCACGGCGTGCGCCTGATCGAGGCGGCGCTGCAGTTCCCGCTGCTGCATCCTTCCGTCGTCTCGGTAATCCCCGGCGGCCAGCGGCCGGGCGAAGTCGAAAGCAATCGCTCGCTGCTCGACGCGAAGCTGCCGTCGGCGCTGTGGACCGATCTCAAGAAAGAAGGCTTGATGCGCACGGACGCGCCGACGGCATAGCGCCGCCTTTTCCATCAGAAAAGAAAAACCGGATATGCCGGCTTTTCTTTTCTCTGAAAGACTTAAGGAGGCGCCTAGTTGACCGCGTCCTTGAGGCCCTTGCCGGCCGAGAACTTCGGCACGGTGCGCGCCGGGATCTTCACTTCCGCACCGGTCTGCGGATTGCGGCCGGTCGACGCGGCGCGTTTTGACACGGTGAAATTTCCGAAGCCGACAAGCCGGACATCGCCGCCCTTTTTCAGTTCGCCGGTGATGACGGAAAACACCGCATCAACCGCCGACTGCGCGTCACCCTTCGAAATACTCGCGGCATCGGCGACAGCGGACACCAGTTCGTTCTTGTTCATAAAAATTCCCTTCCATGAGAAAACCGGAACACTCGACTCATCCGGCAGGAAACGGACTTTAGAAAGAAGCGCTCCGGCAACCAAGTCGAAAAGCGCCGGGAAAGTCGAAAAAAGCCCGGGAATCCGCGGTTCTTCACATGAAAAAGCCGGGCTCAAGGCCCGGCTCTCTCTTTGTGCATTGCAACTTTAGCAAGCACTAATGCGCCAGCGATTTACCAGCCTCGTCTCCGACATCGACCACGGCCGGCGCATTGACGGGTTCGACCCACTGGATCGGTTCCGGCATGCGCACCAGCGCATGGCGCAACACTTCGCCAACCCGTGAGACCGGAATGATCTCCATGCCGCTCTTCACGTTCTCCGGAATCTCCGCCAGATCCTTGGCGTTCTCTTCCGGAATCAGCACCTTCTTGATGCCGCCGCGGAGTGCGGCAAGCAGCTTTTCCTTAAGGCCGCCGATCGGCAGCACCCTGCCGCGCAGCGTGATCTCGCCGGTCATCGCCACATCGGCCCTGACCGGGATACCGGTCAGCACCGAGACGATCGCCGTCGCCATCGCCACGCCAGCCGACGGTCCGTCCTTCGGGGTTGCACCCTCCGGCACGTGGACGTGGATATCGCGCTTGTCGAACAGTGGCGGCTCGACGCCGAAATCGATGGCCCGCGAGCGGACATAGGACGCCGCCGCCGAAATCGATTCCTTCATCACGTCGCGCAGATTGCCGGTCACGGTCATGCGGCCCTTGCCGGGCATCATGACACCTTCCACCGTCAACAGCTCGCCGCCGACTTCCGTCCAGGCGAGCCCGGTGACCACGCCGACCTGATCGTCGCTCTCGACCTGGCCGAAGCGGAAGCGCGGAACACCAAGGTAATCGGCAAGATTGTCCGCCGTGATGTTGATCGTCTTCTTCTTCGTCTTCAGGATCTCGGTCACCGCCTTGCGCCCGAGCTTCATCAGCTCGCGCTCCAGGCTCCTGACGCCCGCTTCACGGGTGTAGGTCTGGATGATGCCGCGGATCGCGTCCTCGCCGACGGAGAACTCCTTCGGTTGCAACGCGTGGTCGCGGATCACCTTGGGCATCAGGTGACGCTTGGCGATCTCGATCTTCTCGTCCTCGGTGTAGCCGGCGATGCGGATGATCTCCATGCGGTCCATCAAAGGCGCAGGGATGTTCAGCGTGTTCGCCGTCGTCACGAACATCACGCTCGACAGGTCGTATTCGACCTCGAGGTAATGGTCCATGAACGTCGAGTTCTGCTCGGGATCGAGCACCTCGAGCAAAGCCGATGACGGATCGCCGCGGAAATCCTGGCCCATCTTGTCGATCTCGTCGAGCAGGAAGAGCGGGTTGGATTTCTTCGCCTTCTTCATCGACTGGATGACCTTGCCGGGCATCGAGCCGATGTAGGTGCGGCGGTGACCACGGATCTCGGCCTCGTCGCGCACGCCGCCCAGCGCCATGCGGATGAACTCACGGCCGGTCGCCTTGGCGATCGACTTGCCGAGCGAGGTCTTGCCCACGCCGGGAGGTCCGACGAGGCACAGGATCGGCCCCTTCAGCTTCTTCTGGCGGCTCTGCACAGCGAGATATTCGACGATGCGGTCCTTGACCTTGTCGAGGCCGAAATGATCGGTATCGAGCACATTCTGGGCAAAGGCCAGGTCCTGCTTGACCTTGGAGTTCCTGCCCCATGGGATCGACAGCAGCCAGTCGAGATAGTTGCGCACGACGGTCGATTCAGCCGACATCGGCGACATCGTCCGCAGCTTCTTCAGCTCGGCTTCCGCCTTTTCGCGGGCCTCCTTGGAGAGCTTGGTCTTCTTGATGCGCGCCTCGATCTCGGCGGCCTCGTCGCGGCCGTCCTCACCCTCGCCGAGCTCCTTCTGGATCGCCTTCATCTGCTCGTTGAGGTAGTATTCGCGCTGCGTTTTCTCCATCTGGCGCTTGACGCGCGAGCGGATGCGCTTCTCCACCTGCAGCACCGAGATTTCGGCTTCCATGAAGCCCATCGCCTTTTCCAGCCGTTCCTTGACGGACAGCGTGGCGAGCATCTCCTGCTTCTCGGGGATCTTGATGGCAAGGTGCGAAGCGACCGTGTCGGCGAGCTTGGAATAGTCGTCGATCTGGCTGGCAGCACCCACCACTTCGGGCGAGATCTTCTTGTTCAGCTTGACGTAGTTCTCGAAGTCGGTAACCACGGAACGTGCCAGCGCCTCGACTTCGACCTCTTCCTCCTCCGGTTCGACCAGCGCCGCAGCACGGGCCTCGTGGAAGTCGGGACGGTCGGTGAACGCGACGATTTTCGCGCGCGAGGCACCTTCGACCAGCACCTTTACGGTGCCGTCCGGCAGTTTCAGCAATTGCAGCACATTGGCGAGCGTGCCGATGTCAAAGATGGCATCGGGCTCCGGATCGTCGTCGGCGGCATTCATCTGGGTCGCGAGCAGGATCTGCTTTTCCTGACCCATCACTTCTTCCAGCGCCTTGATCGACTTTTCACGCCCGACGAAGAGCGGAACGATCATGTGCGGGAACACCACGATGTCGCGCAGTGGGAGGACCGCGAAGACGCCGTCGCTGGGAGCCTTGGATAATTTGGCCATTGTCCAACCTTTCATGTCGCGGCCGCCAATCGGCCAACCGCGAATCTCATATTAACGACCGGGGATCGTTCCGCCTACCACCGTTTGTGACGGGAGTTTTACAGCACAGAATTCGGCACCACGGCCTTCCGCCTTTAGTTGGAGGCACAGGGGGTAAAGATCAAGGGTCAACACGGTCCGTCCCTCCAATCCGCAGCCATTACGCGGCGCCGTACGCGGTGTGCGACAGCAAAACGGCGCCCTGCGGCGCCGTTTCAGAAAAATCCATTGCCGGCTCACGTCAGGCGCTGACGTTGCCCTTCTTTTCCTTCTGCTCGGAATAGATGTAGAGCGGCCTGGCATTGCCTGACACCACCTCTTCCGAAATAACCACTTCGCGCACGCCTTCCAGTGCCGGCAGCTCGAACATGGTGTCGAGCAGGATCGCTTCCATGATCGAACGCAGGCCGCGTGCGCCGGTCTTGCGCTCGATGGCGCGCTTGGCGATCGCCGACAGCGCGTTCTCATGGAAGGTCAGGTCGACGTTCTCCATCTCGAACAGCCGCTGATACTGCTTGACCAGCGCGTTCTTCGGTTCGGTCAGGATCTGGATCAGCGCCGGCTCGTCGAGATCCTCCAGCGTCGCCAGGACGGGCAGACGGCCGACGAACTCGGGAATGAGGCCGAACTTCAACAGATCCTCAGGCTCGACCAGGCGGAAAACATCGCCGGTGCGGCGATCCTCGGGCGAAGCGACGATGGCGCCGAAACCGATCGAGGTCTTCCTGCCGCGATCCGAGATGATCTTGTCCAGGCCGGCGAAAGCGCCGCCGCAGATGAACAGGATGTTGGCGGTGTCGACCTGCAGGAATTCCTGCTGCGGATGCTTCCTGCCGCCCTGCGGCGGCACGGAGGCGACAGTGCCTTCCATAATCTTCAAAAGTGCCTGCTGCACGCCCTCGCCCGACACGTCGCGGGTGATCGAGGGATTGTCCGACTTGCGCGAGATCTTGTCGATCTCGTCGATATAGACGATGCCGCGCTGGGCGCGCTCGACATTGTAGTCGGCCGACTGCAACAGTTTCAGGATGATGTTCTCGACATCCTCGCCGACATAGCCGGCCTCGGTCAGCGTCGTCGCGTCGGCCATGGTGAAGGGGACGTCGATGATGCGGGCCAGAGTCTGCGCCAGCAACGTCTTGCCGCAGCCGGTCGGGCCGATCAGCAGGATGTTCGACTTCGCCAGCTCGACGTCGTTGTTCTTGCCGGCATGGGCGAGGCGCTTGTAGTGGTTGTGGACGGCCACCGACAGCACGCGCTTGGCGTAAGGCTGGCCGATGACGTAGTCGTCGAGAACCTTGAGGATTTCCTGCGGGGTCGGCACGCCCTCGCGCGACTTTACCATCGAGGTCTTGTTCTCCTCGCGGATGATGTCCATGCACAGCTCGACGCATTCGTCGCAGATGAACACCGTCGGCCCGGCGATCAGCTTGCGCACTTCGTGCTGGCTTTTGCCGCAAAACGAGCAATAAAGCGTGTTCTTGGAATCACCGCTGTTGTTGCCGACCTTGCTCATTTTCATGTCCTTTCATGGCCGCCCGCCGATGGTCTGGTTGAAAGGGCGCATATTCAATCTATCGCGGGAATCCGCCGCCGCCAGTGCCCCGGCTCCCGCAACGCATTCCGTACGAAACACAAATCGGAAAACGGGGCAATGATTCGAACAACCCCACGCAAAGCTAAGCCGTCGAAAATCAACATAGCCTTAACGTAGGCAATTGCACCCGTCGAGGGAACAGCCAATTGTGGCCGAAATGCCGCAAGCTGCGCCAAAAGCGCGTGATCCCGCCACTCATTGCCACCGCGGGGCCACCGCGGACCTATAAGGCAATACCTTCGACCGGCTCACGTGACGAAATGACCTTGTCGATGAGGCCGAAATCCCTGGCCTCGTCGGCAGTCATGAAATGGTCACGGTCGAGCGTTTTTTCAATCTCATCATAACTCTTGCCGGTGTGCTTGACGTAGACCTCGTTGAGGCGGCGCTTCAGCTTGATGATGTCCTGGGCATGGCGCTCGATGTCGGAAGCCTGGCCCTGGAAGCCGCCGGAAGGCTGGTGGACCATGATGCGGGCGTTCGGCGTGGCAAAGCGCATGTCCTTGTGGCCCGCCGTCAAGAGCAGCGAGCCCATCGAGGCGGCCTGACCGATGCAGAGCGTCGACACCGCAGGCTTGATGAACTGCATGGTGTCGTAGATCGCCATGCCGGAGGTGACGACGCCGCCGGGCGAGTTGATATAGAGGTTGATTTCCTTCTTCGGATTCTCCGCCTCGAGGAACAGCAGCTGCGCGCAGACCAGCGTCGCCATGCCATCCTCGACCGGGCCGGTGATGAAAATAATGCGCTCCTTGAGGAGCCGCGAGAAAATGTCGTAGGCCCGCTCGCCGCGATTGGTCTGTTCGACCACCATCGGAACGAGGTTCATGTAGGTTTCGACGGGGTTCTTCATGGACTATCCCTTTTTGAGGATGGGATTCCGGCGCCGGAGATTTGCAATCGGGCAGAATCGGTTCTGGATCGTTATTGTGTAAATAGGATGCCGGCTCACCCTAGCGCAAGGCCGCCTCTCCTAGCCACTTGGTTAAAACGAATCAAGCTTGCCGGACGGTGCCCGGAGGACGTGGCACGGATCCTGGTGGATTGACTTCACCTCTTTGATCCCACGGTTTCGCGCGGCCATGGTGGCACTGGCGTTGCTCGCAACGCGAAGGGCCTGGAACGTCGTATCGGGCGAGGAAGATTGACTGCGTTCCCGGGACGGCTAAGTAGCTGCCTCCGCAGGATTAAGCAGGCATTACCTGGCCCAACAGAAGCCGAACGCGCAACCACTCACTGATACTTTTTGCGAGACCGCGAAGGAATTCGCCTCATCGAGTGCGATACGGATCAGCCTTGACCTGTCGCGGGGCCGGAACATGTTCTGAAACTCGTCCGGCAACGCGTCGGCGACCGACAGAATCTTTTCGACTGTTCCTCTTGCACGCTCGGTTCCGTTACCCACGTCGACCGCCATTCCTTCGCGCAGCGAAAACAGATAGTTGTCCGGCAGATAGGCGAGGACGTAGGACTTGCCGCCGTCGATCTGTAGAAGCGGATCGCCGAACCGCAGCACCTGGCCAGGGACCGGCACCTTCGCGCCAACGACCCCCTCCGTGACCGAGCGGATGTTTCCGCCGTCATATATGGCCTTTACCTCATCCATAGCCTCGCCCGATCTCGCACGGAATTGCGCCACCAGGGCGAGTTCGGATTTGGTCGCTTGCAGTTGACCGGTCAGATCAGCCAGATGTTCGGCGGCCTGGAAGCTGCCACGAACGGCTTCGTCCTTCGTCGAAGTCGAGACGATGCCTGCCGTGACGATGGTGTCGATTCTCGCAAGTGTCGTCCTGGTTTCACGCGCTGTCCGCTCGGCCAGCGGCATCACGGACTGGATCGCTTCGTGTCGGCTGTGGAGCTGGCCCTCGCGAACGGCGAGTTCACCCTGTCGCAACAGCAGCTCCGCGATCTCCTTGACCATGTCGAACGATTCAAGCTCGACGAGCAATGTACCGGGCTCGACCTTGTCTCCCGCCTTGACAAAGACATGCGTCACCTTGGCCGGATAGGCGGCATCGACGGCATACCGATCCTTCAGGACAATACCGTCCGCTGACAAGACGACCGCATCACCAATGAGGTAGTAGACGATCGAAGAGGAAAACAAACCGAGGAGAGCGAGGTAAACGATGCGACCCCAACTTCCCACATTCGCGCGCTGCTGTTTTCCCAGATTGTCCACTCGGACATGTTTTCGAATGTATTTCATCTGAAACTCGTTCTCTACCAGGGCCGCTCTAGCCGAACTTTGATCGGCGTGTAGTTGTCGCGATGTGAACCTGAGAACACCCATTCATCGATATAGGCGATCAATCGAACGGGTCTCATCACATAGGTCATGAACAGGGAGTAGCCGGGCAGGAACCATATGCTTCGCCAGAACCCCCGCCGCTCGGTGGTCCAACTGGCCAGCGCCAGCACAAACACGTCGAGAACCAGGAGGCCGCACTGCATGCCGATGAGGATCGCGGGCGTGAAAGAGCCGTACTGGAGGGCGAGCCAGACGAGATAGAGCGGGAATATCGCGGCACCAACGACGTTGAAAAGGAGGAAATCCCATTGGTGTAGGGCCTCCGGAAGCCGGAAACCCGAGTCCGAGACATGAAACAGGCGGTAGTGTTTGCGAAAGCGTAGCCAAATGGCATCGCGTTCCCAGCGCAATCGCTGGCGGATATATTGGTATGCGGTTATCGGGACGTCCGTATAGCAGATCGCATCCGGTACATAGGCCATGCGCCAGCCCGCCCGCCGCAATCTCAGCGTGACATCCAGATCCTCGCCACCGCCTACGTCGAACCCCCCAACCCCCAAAAGGGCTTTGCGCCTGAAGGCGCTGAACGCTCCCGAAATGCAAACGACCTGATCGAGAGCTCCAGCAATACGCTTTCCGACCGAAATCGACTGCAAATATTCGATCTCCTGAAACTGGGCGACGATACTCGCGTGGCCGTTGCGCGGTGCAATATCGCCGCATGCCGCTCCAACCGCTGGATCCGAAAAGGGGCCGAGAATATTCTCGATCGCGTACCGATCAAACGAACAGTCGCAATCGACATTGATCAGTATGTCGCCTTTGGCTACGCGGCACGCCAGATTGATCCCGCTCGCCTTGCCGCCCCGCAGATCCGTCGAAATGATGCGCGAGGCATAACCTCTCTTGACCAGAGCTTGCGAGACCCTGCTCATCCGATCGGTCGAACCATCACTGACAATGACAACTTCGAAGTCATTGAAAGACTGTTCCCGCAACGAGCGGACGCAGGTTTCGATGGACTCAGCCTCATTATGGCCAACCAGAATGATGCTTACATTGGGCCGTAATGGTCGCTCATGGTCAATCGAACCCGCGGCATCACGCGAACGCATGGTCACAGCGGCCGCGACGAACGGAATGATGTAGCGGGGGAACTCAAAGACCAGCGTGTACCAGAAAACGGAGGCCAGGCTCGCCGTCGATTGAGCTAGCAGGAACGCAAATCCGAGTTCGAGATCATTCAACGCGAGGCTTGCCCCGTTTTGGTCGCCACCCGAGGGCGAGGATCAAGCTTTTCGCCCAAAGACGCCTCGCAGATTGAAAGCATTGCCGATATCTGCTCCGACAATGTTGCGTCGCCCTTCGCCGTCATGATGAAATAGTCGGCGGCGGCGCCTTTGTGCACCGATCCTGTCTCCGCAAGGTAATTGCTCAGGTTTTCGATGAAGAGACGGCGCAGTTTCTCAAAGACGTCCTGGCCCTTTGATTTTATGAGCGACTCTCGTGCTCCGTAACGCAATTCCGTGACCGCCAACGGCGGGCCCTTCGCTCCGGTCATGCGTGCGCGGTCGAGTTCCTGAACCAGGGACGGCGGCAACCCCAACAAGGACGTTGGCAGCTTTTTCTCCGGACTGGTGAGCAGAGACAGCGCCTGATCCGTGAGTGCGTAGGAAAAAAGGTCGATACGTTTAACGCTGTCGCCATCAGCCCGCGCATCACAATCCTGGCAGACGAATCCAACAGCCGGCTCCGATGTCGAATCCTTGCACCTCCTGCAGATTTGCGAGTGGCCGGGCTTGTCATAGTCCTTTCCATAGTGACGCAATTGCTGGCTGCATTTGGGGCAGACCAGTGCGCTTCCCTGCCGAAAATCGCCTTCAGGACGAAGAGCCGCGCAACGATAATGATGAATAAGCTCGGCCTCGAACATATCGGCCGAACGGCAGGAGGGACATTCCTCGCGAACGGTAAGCCGCCGCGACCCGCAGGCGCCGCACTCATGCACGCGGTCGAAGAAGGTCTTAAGCAGAAGTCCGCGATGGGAGAGATCTTCGGCGATCGGGATTGTCTTGGCCGCCGACGGAAAGCCCGGATAGCTTATGGAGGCCGACGTCATCGGATAGCGCTTGGCTTCGATGCTTCTGCCGGCGGCGAAGGTATGCGCAAGAAAGCGCGTTTCGGGCGTATTTGTCGAACGGATGTGCGCGGCAAGCTGTTGGCGGCGGCGGCGAAAATCGAGTATGCATTTTGCCGTCTCCGCCCAAGTCGTTTGCTGCATCAGATCGAAATGTACATCCGCGAACCGGCCGGCACGGCCGCCCAGATCGATGACAGGCACCATCGCCAGCGGAATGTGGTCACGCAGGTTGTCCAGCGGCGAGTTACGCCGCTCATCGGCCAGAAGAACGGCATCGATGTCCCCTTCCGACGAGGAGTCGAACATCGTGCGGTAGATCGCCGAATGCAGAACGACCACGCGTGGGAACCATTCGACGGCAGGCTTCCAGGACAATCCCATTCTGGCCCAGAGTGCCAGGCAAAGGTCGGTGAGTTCATGGCTTGCGGTGGAAGCCGTCGGTGCCGGCAGTTGCACAACGGATTTCGGAACAAGTTCTGCGGGCATGTCGGCCTCCATTTGCCCGGCGCTCGCAAAGGAACGCCGCCACAGGTACGACTTGCAGCCTGGGTGGAGGATCCAAGGGCAACGTCACATTTACTGAAAGGATTATTGCAGGACGAGATATGCGGAAAACGCGGGATCGCATGCGACACCGGATGGCCAGCTACGTCCCCCCACGACGTTCCTGACCAGCGACCAAGTCAATCAACTCGAATACGTCAAATGTTATTCGTTGATTGTTAGCGGATGCTTAATTGGCAGCAAGAATTTGTCTGTCGGACTCAGGTAGTCGAATTAACGAAGTTTGATGAATCGCCTTTTCCACGACATGGCTTTCCCTACAGTTCAACGTTGAACCCGCTTCATGCGGTTCAAACAGGGGGAGTTCCATGACCAGGAAAGCTTCTTCCTTCGCCATTGCCGGCCTGACCATGCTCGGCACAATGTCGGAAACGGCGGCCGGCGGACGCGCGGTCGAATGCTACGAGCAGGTCAATCGGCCGGCCTTCTACGACACGGTCTACGAGGACGTGCTCGTCAGCCCAGCCGGCCAGCAGGTGCAGTATGAAGCGCCGATCTACGGGACGCGCGAGCGCGTGGTGCAGATCGCGCCGGCGCGCGTCAGCTACGAGATCGTGCCCGCCATCACCCGCACCATCTACCGGTCCGTGAGGGTCGATGACGGCGGCTATTCCTGGGAATGGCGCATCATCGATGGCCGCCAGGTGCTGTGCAAGGTCAGGCACAAGGCGCGCTATGAACGGGTGGCCGAGATCGTCGTGGTTGAGCCGGAACGCCGGCGGCGCGTTGTCCTCCCCGCCGAATACGAGAGCGTCGCCGAAGAGGTTCTGGTGCGGCCGGAGCAACGGCGCATCATCGACATTCCGGCGTCTTATCAGACAGTGGCCCGCCGCGTGGTGGTCAGGGAGGGCTCATCCAGCTGGCGCCGCGTGCATATTCCGAGGCATTGCCAGTATTAGCGCTCAGGCCACCTCCGCCCTGAGCCATTTCTTCAGGCCGCCGACATCGCCACTGCCGACGCAGGCCGCAACCCTTCTGCCGACCGCCGCGCCGAACTTGTAGCCGTGGCCGGAGCAGGCCGAGACGATCAGGCATCTGCCTTTCCGGTGGGCCAGGAACTTCTCGTCGGCGGTGAATGTGTAGGCGCAGGTGACCACTTCGGTGACCTTGTACTCCTCGATACGAGCGATCGGCGGCGAAAACAGGTTGCGGATCGCCTCACCCTCGCCCGGTACCGGCTGACGGTTCCAGTCTGCATCGCTGGTCGGCACCCTGTGCAGGCCCGAGCCGAATTTCATGCCGGCGCCGCCTGTCGGCGGGATTGCGTAGCCGTCGACAGTGCCGCCAATGTCGAGGACAACCGGCGCTGCCTGCCAGGCTGCCTGCAGATCCGCCGGCGGTTCGACATAGGCGAGCGCGGTGCGCCAGGTTTTCAGCTCGCCGTCCAGCTCCGGGAACAGTTTCAGCACCCAGGCGCCGGCAGCGACGACGATCCGGTCGGCCTGCATCGTTTCGCCGCCTGCCAGCACGATATGCCCGGCCTCGGCGTCGATCTCGACCACCTTGCTGTTCTCGTAGACATTGGCGCCGTTCGCGCGCAGCCACCTGGCGAGGCCGGCGGCGATCTTGCGGCAGTGCAGCGCGCCGCCGTCCGGCGAAAAATACGCATAGCGGAATGAACCAGGCTGCAGGAACGGCCAGCGTTCGACCGCGGCATCCGGCTCGAACAATTCGAACGGGTAGTTCCCGGCTTCCATGCCTTCTCGGTATTCCTCGGCCTCATCTCCCGGCTGGCGCGAAATGCAGATGAAGCCGCGCGGATCGAGATGGCTTTCGCCGAGATCGGCCCACATCTCATCCCAGGCTTCATAGGCTTCGGTGATCAGCCGGCCGTAGCCCGTTCCGGCCCGGTAGGCGCGGCGGATGATGCGATGATGGTCGCCCGACGCGGCAAGCGGATTGGGGATCGGTCCCTGCTCGACGATCGAGACGAGGTGCCCGGCCCTGACCAGTGACCACGCCGTGGATAGCCCGGCAATGCCTGCACCGACCACGATCACATTCATGAAAACCGTCCTTCCGCAACCGCTTCGGCGGCTCACCTCACTGGAGGGCCAACATACGGTCTGGCACCAGACTGGCAAGCCGCGCTAATGATCTGGCATGACCGAATTGAAGCCGCCCTACCTTGCTTTTGATCCAGCCACGCGTCGCCTGCGGCTCGATCCGCACGAGCCGGCGTTCTTCCAGAATCCGTACGAAGCCTACGCCTTCCTGCATGGCGCATCGAACGCCTTCTTCTGGGAGGAGTTTGGTTTCTGGTGCTTTGGCGGCTTCGACGACGTCAACCGGCTGCTGCGCGATCGCCGCTTCGGCCGGCAGAACCCGGCCGGCATTCCGGACAGCCGAGGCATCGGTCAGGACCGCACGCACCTCAGCGCGTTCGACGGCATCGAGGCCAATTCGATGCTGGAGCTGGAGCCGCCTGTCCACACACGGCTCAGAACGCTGGTCAACCGCGCCTTCGTCTCGCGCCAGGTCGAGCGGCTCAGGCCACGTGTCGAGGCGCTGGCCAACGAACTGATCGACCGTTTCGAACCAGGAGGAGTCGACCTGCTGCCGGCATTCGCAGCTCCCTTGCCGATCACCATCATTGCGGAAATGCTCGGCGTGCCGGTCGACATGGGGCCGCAGCTGCTCGACTGGTCGCATCGGATGGTCGCCATGTACATGCATGGCCGCACCCGCGAGACGGAGGACACGGCCAATCGCGCCGCGCGCGACTTTTCCGATTTTCTGCGCGGCTACGTCGCCGAGCGGCGAAAGAGGCCGGGCGAGGATCTTCTGTCGCTGCTGATTGCGGCACAGGAGGACGGCCAGAAACTGTCGGAGAACGAGCTGGTATCCTCGGCCATCCTTTTGCTCAATGCCGGCCATGAAGCAACTGTCCACCAGACCGGCAATGCGGTGCGCTCGATCCTTGGGCAAGGCGGCGACCCGCGCCGCTTCTTCGCCTCACCGGAAGCAACAGCCGCGACGGTCGAAGAGTGCCTGCGCTTCGACGCGCCGCTACACATGTTCACGCGCTACGCCTATCAGGAGGTCGAGGCCGGGCCGGGGATCATCGTCCAGCCGGGCGAGACGATCGGGCTGTTGCTCGGCATGGCCAATCGCGACCCTACTGCGTTTGCCGAGCCCCTCGCCTTCAGGCCGGACCGTGCCGACCAGAAGAACGTATCGTTCGGCGCCGGCATCCATTTCTGCATCGGCGCGCCGCTCGCCCGGCTCGAACTGCAGGTGTCGCTGAAAACCTTGTTCGACCGGCTACCGCAGCTGCATCTTGCCGAACAGCCGCGCTTCCGCGACACCTATCATTTCCACGGGCTGGAAACGCTTGCCGTCAGAATCTGAGGACGGCTTCCGACGACAGGCTTCGAAGCCGGCTCCGGCGAATTCCGGTCAAATAGGTAACATCTCAAGGCCGCGAGTGCCAAATAATCGCTGATTGAACGATGAAGCTACCCGAAGCAGGACCTCACACTAAAAATCCCGGATGCCTACAGAAATTCGGTCATGAAGCTTGAAGAGAGACGGGATTTGAATCTTTTTGCGTCGTCTCGCGGACGATGTCGAGGAAGGCCTTCAGCACCGGCGAGGGTTGTTCATGCCGGTAGATGATTGAAGTGTCGATAGACAAGGTTCGTCCCTGGATAGGGCGATAAACGACGCCGCTCCGGCGCAAATTTTGCAGACAGGCGGGCAGCAGCGAGACGCCCAGCCCGACGGATACAAGTCCGATGATTGTCTGCTTCGGCGTTGCTTCTCGAACGATCCTCGGGCTGAACCCGGATGAACGGCACAACCCGACGATCTCGTCATAGAGGGATGGATTGATGCTGCGCGGGAACTGAATCAACGCTTCGGAGGCCAAGTCGGCTAGCGCGACCTCTGCTTCCGAGGCCAGCCGATGCGTTTCCGGCAAGGCCACGATCAGGGGTTCGACCAGTATGCTTTCGACCTTCAATGCGTTGTGAACGACGGGAGGATGAACAAAACCGATATCGAGCTGGCGTTCGGCCACAGCCCTGACTTGATTGGGAATGCGCAGGTCGGTCAGGCTCAACTCGACCTCGGGATAGCGCTTGGTGAAGCGTTGGACGACAGACGGCACCACGCTGTAGATAGCCGCGTCGATGAATCCGACAGCAAGATGGCCGGTTTCGCCACGATCGGCTTTGCGAGCAAGCTCCACCGCCTGCTCTGTCTGCTGAAGCACGGCCCTAACCTCATCAAGGAACACACGCCCCGCCGCAGTCAGTTCGACCTTGCGCTTGGTGCGCTCCAGCAAGCGCACACCCATCGCCTGTTCCAGTTGCTGGATCTGCTTTGTCAGGGGCGGCTGTGAGATATGCAAGCGCGCTGCCGCGCGCCCGAAATGCAGCTCTTCGGCGACGGCCATGAAGGACTGCATCAGCTTGTGGTTCATCTTCAGCCTTTAATTTCCCAAATAGAATTACCCATGCCTCAAACGATATTGGACGGAAAGTATCGGAATCTGCAAAATCCGGAAAGCTGCAAAATCCGGGAGACGCGCTTTGAAAAATTCCGAGATTTCACGCCGCCAGATGCTGAAAGTGCCGCTCATCGGCGCGACGGTCGCCGCGACATCTCAATCCGGTCTTGTCTGCGAGGCCCTTGCCCAGCCCGTTCCAGCTTCGTCGCCAGCGCCCCCTGGCGCTTTCGCCCACAATGTCGAAGCAGTGGGCTATACCGATCTCGATCATCGCCCAGCCTTCAAAATGGCGATCAGGCAGGTTGGCGAACGTTGGTATCTCTACACTGGGCACTTCTGGCACTCCGGCTGGAGCATCGTGGACGTGACCGACCCGGCCAAGCCCGAGACGGTCAAGTTCGTGCCCTATCTCGGCACGAATACTTGGACTCTACAAATAGATTTGTCCGGCGACACGATGGTGACCGCCCTCGAAAAGCCCTTTGCTAATTTCGGCGGTGACCCCGACGCACCGTTCGGCGAAGGCGTTCTGATCTGGGATATCGCGGACCCCATCAATCCGAAACAACTCAGTCACTACCGCACCGGCGGAAACGGCACGCATCGCAACCTCTATCCCGGTGGACGTTATGTCCACCTTGCCGCCGGCATGCCGGGTTACAGGGGCAACATCTACGTCATCCTCGATATTTCGGATCGCTCGAATCCGCGCGAAGCCGGACGCTGGTGGGTGCCGGGCCAGCACGAGGCCGGCGGCGAGAGCTTTGCGGCTGCGAAGCCCGCCGCCGACCAGGAGACCGCCGATCGCTACCGGTTGCGACTGAAGCCGCAATGCATGTGCGGCGCCTTCTGCGCCAGCACGGGCGAGGATGTCTCGCTGCACGGCCCGCCTTATGTCACTGGCGATCTTGTCTATTTGCCTTATGGTGCGGCGGGAATCGTTGTGCTCGATATTAGCGATGTCTCCCAGCCGAGGCAGGTCGGCGGCCTGAGCTTCAGCCCTCCGTTTCACTCGCGCTTCGGTGTGCATAGCGTGCTGCCGATTCCAGAGCGCGGCATTGCCTTCGCCAATTCGGAGAACGTCACCTATGGACTTGGTCCGATGCATCACGCTTCGATCGTCGATATTTCCGATTCCAGTGAACCCTTTCTGCTGTCGCTGTTGCCCGAACCAGTGCCACCCGAAGGCGCTCCCTATTCGGATTTCACAACTCGTGGCGGCTGGCGCGGACCGCACAACATCAACCACCACCAGCATCATCCCGATGTCCAGAAACAAGGCGATCTGTTCTATATCGCGCACTTCAACGCCGGGCTCAGGGTCTATGACGTCTCGAATACTCGGCTTCCGCGCGAGGTCGGCTACTTCATCCCGCCGGAGCCAGTCCGACGCTACGGCCCTATGCCGGAAGACAAGCTGGTTGTTCAGACCGAGGACGTGGTCGTGGACCGGCGCGGCTTCATTTACATAACTGACAAGAACCAGGGGCTCTGGATTCTCCGCTACACCGGCCCGCGGCCGGAAACGGATCGAACGTGACGGTCACATTCACCCTGACGTTTCATGGCACCGCGACATGATCAGCCGATACGGATTTCCCGACACGGAAATCGATCGCTTTTGTAAAATCCGGCGCGATGCGAGATCAAAGCTTGATTACATACTCCTTGCGCGTCGTTTCAAGCACTTCCCAGCTTCCTCTAAAGCCCGGCCTCAGCACGAAACTGTCGCCTGCCCTGACGGTGCGCGCGTCGCCGCCGTCTTCGGCGATCACCGAAACCCCTGACAGGATGTGGCAGAACTCCCACTCATCAAATTCGATGCGCCATTTGCCTGGCGTCGCTTCCCAGACGCCGGCATAGAGGCCGCCGTGCTGTTCCTCGACATTCCAGGTGCGGAATTTCGGATCGCCCGACATCAGGCGATCCGGCGCTGGTGCGCCAAGTTCCGGTTCGACGGCGTCGACGCCGACGGAAAGAAATTTCGGTGTGGCCATGGCGATCAAACCTTGGCGAGAGCCTGTTCCAGATCGGCGACGATGTCGTTGACGTCCTCGATGCCGACCGAAAGCCTGACCGTGTCAGGCCCTGCCCCGGCGTTGATCTTCTGCTCGTCGGAAAGCTGGCGATGCGTGGTCGATGCCGGGTGGATGACCAGCGACTTGGTGTCGCCGACATTGGCCAGATGCGAGAACAGTTCGAGCGCCTCGACGAACTTGATGCCCGCCGCATAGCCGCCCTTCAGCCCGAATGTGAACACCGCGCCGGCGCCAAGCGGCGAGTACTTCTTCTGCAACGCGTTGTTCTTGTCGCTGGGCAGGCCGGGATAGGAAACCCAGGCGACCTTGGGATGGTTGGAAAGCCATCCGGCGACCGCCGCCGCATTGTCGCAGTGGCGCTGCATCCTGAGCGGCAAGGTTTCCAGACCGGTCAGGATAAGGAATGCGTTGAACGGCGAAATCGCCGCGCCGATGTCGCGCAGGCCGAGCACGCGAGCAGCGATGGCGAAGGCGAAATTGCCGAAGGTCTCGTGCAGGACGAGGCCGCCATATTCGGGGCGCGGCTCCGACAGCATCGGATACTTGCCCGACTTCGACCAATCGAACGTGCCGCCGTCGACAATGGCGCCGCCGATCGAATTGCCGTGACCGCCGATGAACTTGGTCAGCGAATGCACGACGATGTCGGCGCCATGCTCGATCGGCCGCAGCAGATAGGGCGAGGCCAGCGTGTTGTCGACGATCAGCGGCAGGCCGTGCTTGCGGGCGATGTCGCCGATCTTCTCGATGTCGACGAAGACGCCGCCGGGATTGGCCAGGCTCTCGATGAAGATTGCCTTGGTCCTGTCGTCGATCTGGCTCTCGAAGGTCGAGACGTCATTGGTGTCGGCCCAGCGCACCTGCCAACCGAAATTCTTGAAGGCGTGGCCGAATTGGTTGATCGAGCCGCCGTAAAGCTTTGTCGCGGAAACGAAATTGTCGCCGGGCTGCATCAGATTGTGGAAGACCAGCACCTGCGCGGCATGGCCGGAGGCGACCGCAAGGCCTGCCGTGCCGCCTTCGAGTGCCGCGATGCGCTCTTCCAGCACTGCCTGCGTCGGGTTCATGATGCGGGTATAGATGTTGCCGAACGCCTTCAGCCCGAACAGCGAGGCGGCATGGTCGGCATCGTCGAAGACGAAGGAGGTGGTCTGGTAGATCGGCGTCGCGCGTGCGCCCGTCGCCGGATCCGGCTTGGCGCCGGCATGGACGGCGAGCGTATTGAAACCGGGCGTGCGGGCCATCGAAAAACCTCCCTCAATGGTGAATGGTGAATGGTGAATGGTGAATGGTGAATGGTGAATGGTGAATGGCAAAGTCGGCCAGCCCCACCCTGATTGCAAGCGGCTCATATGCCGCCTTGCCCGCCTTCCAGAAAAATCTTTCTATTCACCATTCTCTATTCACTACCTACTTCTGGCGAACGCCGAAACTCTGGAATCCCGGGCGCATCAGCGGCTTCTTCGAGGACAAGACGCCGGAATTGACGCCGGTCCAGCCGATCTCGCCGGACAGCTTGCCATATTCGATCTTGGGGCAACGGTTCATCACCACCTTGATGCCGACAGCCTCTGCGCGCGTCGCCGCCTCGTCATGGCGTATGCCAAGCTGCATCCAGATGACTTTCGGCAGCGGATCGAGCCGCAACACCTCGTCGACAATGCCCGGCACGGCAGCGGAAGCGCGAAACACGTCGACCATGTCGATTGGCTCTGGAACATCGGCCAGCCTGGCATAGGTCATCCGCCCGAGGATTTCCTTGCCGGCCTGGCCGGGATTGATCGGGAACACCGAAAACCCTTTGCCGAGCAGATATTTCAGCACGAAATAGCTCGGCCGCACGTCATTGGCCGATGCGCCGACCATGGCGATGGTCTTCACCGAATTGAGGATGCCGGCGATATAGGCGTTGTCGTAGGCGTCGTGGTTCATGCCTCGTCATACAGCGCTTCGGAGTGAGGTGCCAACAGCCGAGCAAGTGGCTTGCAATGGGCCAGGGAGAACGTCGTCAGCCCGGCAGCGAGATCGTTCCGTCTTCCGCAATCGGAAAGGCCGGATTGTGCGCAACTTCCCAGACATGCCCGTCGGCATCGGCGAAATAGCCATACCAGCCGCCCCAGAAGGCGCGCCCGGCCGGCTTGACGATCTTGCCGCCAGCCTTCTCAGCCGCCGCAAGCACTTCGTCGACCTCGGCGTCAGAGCGGGTGTTGTAGGCGAGGTAGACGGCCGACGGCGCCTTCGAGAAGCTGACGCCCGAATCCTCTTCGGCGCTTGGGCGCGGAAACAAGCCAAGAATAGCGCCGCCCATCTGGAAGAAGGCAACGCCGTCGGTGATCCCGGCATGGCGGGTCAGGCCCATCGCCTCATAGAAGCGCGTCGCACGGTCGAGATCGTCGGTGGCGATGGTGATGATGGAGATGCGCGGTTCCATATCCGCCTCCTACTCCTCCGGCCATTCCGGCTTGCGCTTGCCGATGAAGGCGCCAATGCCCTCTTCCGCATCGCGCGCCAGCATGTTCTCGACCATGACGCGCCCGGTGTAATCATAGGCCTCGGCCAGCCCCATTTCTGCCTGTTCGTAGAAGGCTTCCTTGCCGATCTTGACGACCAGAGAGGATTTGGACGCAATGGTTTGCGCGTATTTGGTGACAATCTGATTCAGATATTCGCGCGGCACGACGCGGTTGACCAAGCCGAATTCCTTGGCGGTTGCCGCATCGATCGTCTCGCCGGTCAAAAGCATCTCCAAGGCGTGCTTGCGCGAGACGTTGCGCGACAGCGCCACCATCGGCGTCGAGCAGAACAGTCCGATATTGACGCCAGGCGTGCAGAAGGTCGCCTCGTGCGAGGCGATGGCGAGATCGCAGCTGGCGACCAACTGCAATCCGGCCGCCGTCGCCAGACCGTCGACTTCGGCGATCACCGGCTTAGGATGGCGAACGATCGCCTGCATCAGCGCGGCGCAGGCGGAAAACGTCTTTTCGAAGAAGCCCCTGCCGCGATCGGCATCGGCGCGGTGCGCGCTCAACTCCTTGAGGTCGTGCCCGGCGCAGAACACTTTGCCGGTCGCCCCAAGGACGATGACGCGGACGGACTTGTCGGCCTTGGCGCGGTCGAGTTCCGCCGTCAGCGCCGCCATCACTGCAAGCGAAAGAGCGTTGGCCGGCGGATTGGCGAGCGTCAGGCGCAGCACACCGTTGTCCAGCCTGGAGACGACCGGCCCTTCGGCAACGGCAGGCTTGATGGCGACGATTTCGGCCATAGGTCGTTCCTCCGCGATTCCGGATCGATGATGGACTAATCTAGTATGCCGTCTCGCTTCGTCCAACTCCCTCGTCCGCTACTGCCCTAATGAATGGCTGTTGCCAGAAACGCCACGTCGCGTTCATACAAGCAGGGCGCAAACCGGGAGACTGAAATGCCCGCCCACAGCAATCTCAAGCCGGTGCTGACGGCTGCCGAAATCAACGCGCTGATGGCGACCATTTTCCCGCAGCTCAACGACCAGTTCACCTTCTACGAGGCGTTGGAGGTGTTTCCAGGCGGCTGTGTCGTGCGGCTCAACGCCGACGAGCGCCATTTGCGTCCCGGCGGCACCGTGTCGGGTTCGGCGCTGTTCACGCTGGCCGACATAGGCGGTTATGTCTGCGTGCTCTCGCATGCCGGACCGGATGCGCTTTCGGTCACCACCAGTCTCAACATCAATTTCGTCCGCAAGGCCGAGGCCGGGCCGATCGACGGCCATTGCCGCATCCTCAAGCTCGGCAAGAGCCTGATGGTGTTCGATATCGACATCGTCGCCGGCCCGAAGGGACACACGGTAGCGCACGCAACGGGCACCTATTCGATCCCGCCAAAGCGAGCGCCGGCCTGATGCTTTCGATTGAATTTTTCCTTGATGTGTATATATGTGCGCATGGGTGATCTTTGCTGGAGCGTGACAGCCGCAAAATCGTGAAGCGTCTCAAGGACGACGGTTTCGAGCTGGTTTCCATACGCGGCTCACATCACAAGTTCCGAAAGGGCGAGATCGTGTTGATCGTTCCGCATCCGGAGAAGGATCTACCAACCGGTACAGCTCGCGCCATCGCCAAGCAAGCGGGCTGGATATAGGCGACCTGAAGCGGCTTGGAGGCTGAGATGAAGAACTATTTCGCGTTGGTCGATAAAGATCCCGACAGCGCGTTCGGCATTCGCTTTCCCGACATTCCCGGCTGCTTTTCAGCCGCGGACGAGGCGGAAGACATCGTACCGAATGCAGTCGAAGCATTGCAACTGTGGGCGGAGGATATGCCTGTTCCCGAACCGTCCAGCCACGAGGCGATCATCGCGCTTGCGGATATACGCAAAGCACTTGCTGAAGGAGGCTATCTGGTCTCGGTACCACTCATCGACAATGACAGCGCCGTCGTGAGGGCGAATGTGACTTTCGAGCGTGGCGTTTTGCGGGCGATCGACGCCGCAGCGCGCGACCGAGGCATAACGCGATCGGCATTCCTCTCCAGCGCAGCTCGCAAGGAAATCGAGGCAAAGCACTGAGACTTGCCCGACATAGAGCCAAAATCGCGATGTGGTAAAATCATACCTTTAACACAAGTCCTTGTTTTCATTTGGCTTTATCTTCTGGCAAGTGTTTCATGCGCCTTGACGCGGTCGAACCCCTCCCCTATAAGCCGTGACGAAGCAGCGGCCCGCAAAGGCCGCCGTTTTGTTATTGGCGGCGGGCAAGCGCCTTTCGCCAATCCAAGCAACAAGAAACGCCTTCTTTTGAAGGTCCGAACCGAAAGCAACAATCCATGGCAACCTTTTCGCAGAAGCCTGCGGATGTGGTGAAGAAGTGGGTGCTGATCGACGCCGAGGGTCTCGTCGTCGGCCGTCTCGCCACTGTCATCGCCAATCATCTTCGCGGCAAACACAAGCCCACCTTCACCCCGCACGTCGACGACGGCGACAACGTCATCGTCATCAATGCCGACAAGGTGGTGTTCACCGGCAAGAAGTTCACCGACAAGGTCTATTACTGGCACACCGGCCACCCCGGCGGCGTCAAGGAGCGCACCGCGCGCCAGCTGCTCGAGGGTCGTTTCCCCGAGCGTGTCGTCGAGAAGGCCGTCGAACGCATGATCCCGCGTGGCCCGCTCGGCCGTCGCCAGATGAAGAACCTCCGCGTCTATGCAGGCACGGAACATCCGCATGTCGCCCAGCAGCCCGTCGTCCTCGACGTGGCCAAGCTGAACGCCAAGAACAAGAAGGTTTCGTAAGATGGCTGAGCTTTCCTCGCTCGCAGAACTCGGAGCTGCCACCGGCAATACCAACACCCAGCCGGCCGCACCCGTCCACGTCCAGAAACTCGATAAGTCGGGCCGCGCCTATGCCACCGGCAAGCGCAAGAACGCTATCGCCCGTGTCTGGGTGAAGCCCGGCTCCGGCAAGATCGTCGTCAACGACAAGGTGTTCGCTGAATATTTCGCGCGTCCGGTGCTGCAGATGATCCTCAACCAGCCGATCATCGCCGCCAATCGCGCCGGCCAGTACGACATCGTTGCCACCGTCATCGGCGGCGGCCTTTCCGGCCAGGCCGGTGCCGTGCGCCACGGCATCTCCAAGGCGCTGACCTATTACGAGCCGGCGCTGCGCGCCGTGCTCAAGAAGGGTGGCTTCCTGACCCGCGACAGCCGCGTCGTCGAGCGCAAGAAGTACGGCAAGGCGAAGGCCCGCCGCTCCTTCCAGTTCTCGAAGCGTTAAACAGAGACCTGTTTTCTATCGATTTTTTCAGAGGGGCTGCGTATTCGCAGCCCCCTTTTCTTTGTCGACATAGCAATCCCGCATCTTCAGGTGACCCAACGTAATATTAGTAGTATCTTAATTACAGGCGCGTTCCAGATCCCAGGGCAGCAGCCAACTCCACAGAGCGGGAGCTGTGCACGTTGCGACGCGCCGGTAACCCGACGCTCGCGAAGGAGGAGGCAATGCGCATTCATTCCAGCAGTGCGTTTCTGGCAGCTGTCGCCGCCACTTGGGCATTCGCCGCGCCTGCGGCCGACAAAAGCGACGAGCAGCTGATCGAGAATGCGATTACAGCGGCACCGGCGGCTGTCGGCAAAAACGCCGCCGTCGTGAATTGGGAGATGAAAACGTTGAGGAAGGGCACCAACGGTTTCACTTGCATCCCGGACGACCCGAGCACTCCCGCCGACGACCCAATGTGCACGGATGAGAACGGGATGGCGTGGATGCACGCGATCATGTCCAAGAAGGAGCCGCCTGCAGGGAAAGTTGCTTTCGCCTACATGCTAAAAGGAGGCGATGCGGCCAGCAATACCGACCCCTTTGCAACCAAGCCGCCGGAGGGGGCCGAATGGCTGCATGATGGTCCGCACGTGATGGTCATGAACGCACCAGACATGATGGCCTTGTATCCCCACGAGCCGAACCCCACACAACCATACGTCATGTTCCCCGACACGCCCTACGCGCACCTGATGATTCCAGTCAAATAGATCAAGCAAGACCTGCCGCGAAGCGTAGTGGCGGGTCACCTGAGGGAAGGGAGCCGCGCTTATTTTCGGGCGCGGCTCTCCCGGGTGTCAGGGCTGGCCGGCGGACGCCTTGATGAAGTCAATGAACGCCCGCAACGGCGCCGGCACGAGGCGCCGTCCGGGATAGTAAAGGAACGGCCCGGAGAAGCTCTGCCACCAGGGTTCAAGCAGCGGTTCGAGCGCTCCGCTCTCGAAGTGAGGACGTAGCCAATCCTCGAACAGGCTGATGATGCCGGTGCCGGCGATGGCTGCATCGACTTTGAGGTCAGTCGCCCCGCCCAGGGTCACGAGAAGCGGCCCCGTCGGGTCGACCCGCACCACCTCGCCGTCGCGCTCGAATTCCCACGGCGGCATCGCACGGCTGGCAAAGCGGCCGCGCAGGCAGGCGTGGCCGAGCAGGTCGCGCGGGTGTTGCGGCCGGCCATGACGATCCAGGTAGGCCGGGCTGGCGGCGGTGGCGAAGCGCTGCACACGCGGTCCGATCGGCACAGCGATCATGTCCTGCTCCAGCCGCTCCTCATAGCGAATGCCGGCGTCGCACCCCGCCGCCAGCACATCGACGAAGCTCTCCTCCGAGATCACCTCCAACCGGATGCCCGGATAGGCGGCGAGAAAAGGCGGAACGATGCTGGGCAGTACCAGCCGCGCCGCGCTGACCGGCACATTGAGGCGCAACGTACCTGCCGGCCTGTCGCGAAAGCCGTTCACTACGTCGAGGGCCGACTCCACCTCGGTCAAGGCAGGACCGAGCCGCGCCAGCAGGCCTTCGCCGGCTTCCGTCAGGACAACGCTGCGGGTCGTCCGGTTGAGCAGCCTGACACCGAGCTGCGTCTCCAGGCGCCGCACCGCCTCGCTCAAGCCGGACGCACTACCGCCGCTGGCGCGTGCCGCATCCCGAAAACCTTTGGCGCGCGCTACGGCCACGAAGGCGTTCAGGTCCCCGAGATCAATCTGCATTGTTCGTCATTCCGCACAGCCCGTGCGAATTGTACCCAATTATCATGAGATCGGACAGCGTCTATCTGTGCACCGTTCCTGAAGGAGAAAGACCATGTCCAGCGTCGACCAGTCCGGCACATTCATCCTCGGCGACCGCAAGGTGAGACGGCTCGGCTACGGCGCAATGCAGCTCGCAGGGCCAGGCGTCTTCGGCCCACCAAAGGACCACGACACGGCATTGGCCGTACTGCGCGAAGCCGTTGCACAAGGCGTCAACCACATCGACACCAGCGACTTCTATGGCCCGCACATGACCAACCTGTTGATCCGCGAAGCGCTCGCACCCTATCCAGACGACCTCGTTATCGTCACCAAGATCGGTGCCCGACGTGGCACGGATGGCTCGTGGCTGCCGGCTTTCTCGGCAGAAGAGCTGACACAGGCGGTGCAAGACAATCTGCACAATCTCGGACTCGACGTGCTGGAGGTGGTCAACCTTCGGGTCATGTTCGACGCGCATGGCCCCGCCGAAGGGTCGATCGAGGCGCCGCTTGCGACGCTTGCCGAGCTCCAGCGACAGGGCCTCGTGCGCCACATCGGGCTGAGCAACGTCACCGCCGCACAGGTCGCCGAAGGCCGCAGGATGTGCAGGATCGTCTGCGTGCAGAACCAGTACAATCTGGCGCATCGGGGCGATGATGCCTTGATCAACGATCTGGCCCGCGACGGCACCGCCTATGTGCCGTTCTTCCCGCTTGGCGGCTTCAACCCGTTGCAGTCGTCGACCTTGTCCAAGGTCGCGGCACGCCTCGGCGCCACGCCCATGCAGGTCGCGCTCGCCTGGCTGCTCCGCCGCGCGCCCAACATTCTTCTGATTCCCGGCACGTCTTCCGTCGCGCATCTGCGGGAGAACCTCGCCGCTGCCGACCTCGAACTGTCGGACGATGTCATCAAGGAGCTGGATGGTGTGGCAATGGCGGCCTGCGGGTAGATTGCCGAAGGCAGTGATGAGCCAATCTCCCCCAAGTGGGTTCCCTTGCGGGGGAGATTGCCGGCAGGACAGCGAAGGCGCGACCTTGCAGGCGGAACCGCCGAGGCGCTGAAGGATCGTCGCATTTTTCTGCTACTACGCCACATTTTGTTCTTGCTTTGGGCCGGCAGCTATGCTACTAATCTGGGTATGGTGCTTGGCTCCAGCGACCCGCCCACGGAGGCGGGTTTTCTGTTTCTGGGTTCCTTCGAAAGTTTGGCGCTGCCGGCCTGGGGTCGGCGGGACAGCGCCCTTCTGCCCTGCCGGGCATCGTCACCACAAGAGGGAGATCCAATTCTCGCCGCGCCGGTCTAGTTGATGCTGGCCGTGTTGGCCGGCTCGGCCGGGCGCTTCTCACCGGCATAGGGCACGCGAAAACCGTTCGCCGCCAGCCAACTGATGGCGGCCTTCGGTTCGTCGGTCTGGATGATGGTGGCGCCGCGCTCGACCCAGAAGCCATAAGTCTCGCGCGGCAGGCTGGCCGCAACCGCCAGCTCGTCGCCGCGACCGCCGGCGAGGAAGCCTCCCGGCTTGTTGACGATGGCATAGGTGTCGGCCCAGATGTGCCAGTCGCCCCTCACCGCCAGCGCGCGCATGCGCGGGCTGAACAGCGGGCCGCCGGTCTCGGTCAGTGTCTCTGATCCCATGCGCCAGTTGATCATCTCGACCGCGCGCATCGGGAAGGCCCGGCCCACTTTCTCGGCAAACATGGCGTCGCGAACCGCGTCATCGGCGATAATCGGCATGAACTGGAAGCCGCTGCCGATCGCGTCCATGGCGGCCTTGACACTGGCAATCCGCTCCGCATTCCACAGGTTCTCCTTGACGATCACCTGTTCGGCCATGCCGAGGTCGCGCGCAACCGCGACCATGCCGACGAGGCTTTCGGTGTCGAGCTTGTTGTCGAGATTGATGAGGATCCTGTCCCTGGTCGTCATCAACATCTCGCGCAACGTCGAGACCGTCTCGCCCGTAACGGCGCCGGTGCCTTCGATCACCAAACGGCACGTCTTGAGTTCGGCCATCGTGCGGTTGACCACCTCACCCTTGCAATTCGTCGTGCGGTCGAGCCAACTGTCATGCATGACGACGAACTGTCCGTCCTTCGAGCGCCTTATATCGACCTCGACGATTTCGGCGCCCATTGCGATCGACGCCTCGGCGGCGGCGATCGAATTTTCGGGATAGAGCGTCTTGCCGGATTGCATGCCGCCGGCGCGGTGCGCGGCCACTATCACATGGTCGCGCCATTGGTTGGCGTGCTCGAAGCGGTCGAGAATCTGCCTGGCGCGCGTTTCGCCTGCCGACGCCTGGCCAAGGGAGAGCGCCAGCGCCGCGGAAAGTAGAAGGCTCAGCCAAATCGTTCGCATGAGACAGGTCGTTCGCACGAGAATCGCTCCGTACCGGGATCGCACCCCGGTTAAGCGATGCCCGTGACAGGCAGGTGAACGAAGCCGGCTTGCAAAATGCCGGAAAATCAGGTCAGCGCCGGCCGAAGCAGTCTTCGGCGGCTACTTTCGGTTGCTTGCCAGGCAATCTCCTGGCGAGCCTGCCGGGTTCGCCTGGCGAGCAAGGATTTGTGACCGGATCGAATGGCCATGATCCTCCGCAGGGGTCGCAATTCTGAGAATTATGTCCAATAAGGGTGCGCGTCGACGCACAGGAGATCGCTTCATGCCGCCAAGGACCATCGATCATGCCTTCACCACCCGCTCCAGGACGGGTGCGTCGTTCGAGCCGACCTATGCCGGCGCCCTGTCGTTCATGCGGCGCAAATATTCGAAGGACGTGAAGGACGCCGATGCGGTGGTGTGGGGCATTCCCTTCGACGCTGCGGTCACCAATCGGCCGGGCGCCCGTTTCGGACCGCAGGCAATCCGCCGCGCCTCGGCCATCCTCGACAACGACCCGCAATATCCGTTTTCGCGCGATCTGTTCGAACAGCTTGCCGTGGTCGATTATGGCGACTGCCTGCTCGACAGCGGCAATCACCAGAAGACGCCTGCCACGATCGAACGCGAAGCGGCCAAGATCCTGAAATCCGGCGCCTTTCTGCTGTCACTCGGTGGCGATCACTTCGTCACCTGGCCGCTGCTCAAGGCGCATGCCGCCATCCATGGCCCGCTGGCTCTGGTGCAGTTCGACGCACACCAGGACACCTGGCCCGACGACGGCAAGCGCATCGATCACGGCTCCTTCGTCGGCCGTGCAGTCAAGGAGGGCATCATCGACCCCGACCGGTCGATCCAGATCGGCATCCGCACCCATGCGCCCGACACGTTCGGTATCAAGATCCTGTACGGCCATGAAGTGGAGGAAATGCGTGCGTCCGACATCGCCTATGCCATCGTCGACCGTACGGGCGGCAAGAAGACCTATGTCACTTTCGACATCGATTGCCTGGACCCGGCTTTTGCGCCCGGCACCGGAACGCCGGTCGCGGGAGGCCCGTCTTCGGCAAAGATCCTGTCGGTGCTGCGCCAGATCAACCAGCTCGATATCGTCGGCGCCGACGTCGTCGAGGTTGCGCCAGCCTATGATCACGCCGATATAACGGCGATTGCCGGCTCGATGGTGGCCATGCACTATCTCGGGCTGCTGGCGGAACGAAAGGCCCGGCTCGAGGAAATGAACCAAGGCAATCACAGCGTTGCCGGATTGAATCAGGCGAGCGGCATATAGCTTTGAGATAACAGGAATTTTGGCACGCAATGAAACCGAAAATCTTCATCGACGGCGAGCACGGCACCACCGGTCTGCAGATAAGGGCGCTGCTTGCCGAGCGCGGCGACCTGGAAATCATCTCCATCCCGACCGAGCGCCGCAAGGAAACGGCAGCGCGCGCCGAGTTCCTCAATGCCGCCGATGTCGCGATTCTCTGCCTACCGGACGCGGCCGCCAAGGAAAGCGTTTCGCTGATCGCCAATGACACCACCAAAGTGATCGACGCCTCGACGGCGCATCGTGTCGCCGATGGGTGGGAATATGGTTTCGCCGAAATGGACAAGGACCAGGCGAAGAAGATCGCTTCGGCGAAGCGCGTCGCCAATCCTGGCTGCTGGCCGCAAGGACCAATCGCGACGCTGCGGCCGCTGGTTGCGGCGGGGCTGCTGCCGGCCGATTTTCCGGTCACCGTCAACGGCATTTCCGGCTATTCCGGCGGCGGCCGGCCTATGATCGAGGATTATGTCGCCAAGGGCGAGGATGCGCCGGAATTCCTGCCCTACGGACTGACGCTGCAGCACAAGCACGTGCCGGAACTCAGGACCTATGCCAGGCTTTCGCACGATCCGATCATGCAGCCGGCAGTCGGCAATTTCGCGCAAGGCATGATCACGGTGGTGCCGCTGCAACTCGGCGGCCTCGACCATGTGCCGACCGGCGCCGAGCTTCACGCGGCGATCGCCGATCATTTCGCTTCCATCGATGGCGGCGTGGTCGAGGTGGCACCGTATCTGCATCAGGAACGCATGCCCGACATCGATCCGGAGATCTATAATGGCACCAACCGGATGAAGCTCTACGTCTTCGCCAATGACGATCGAGCTCAGGCGCTGCTGCTTGCGGTCTATGACAATCTCGGCAAGGGCGCCTCGGGCGCCGCCGTGCAGAACATGGATCTGATGCTCGGCCTCTGAATGGATGTGCCGGCATTTCCAAAGCGCTGGAAGGTCGGCGCGCCCGAACTCATCGCCGAAACGTTCAGCAGCCGCATCTGGAAGGTTGCTCGCGAAAACGGCTCACCGGCAATCGTCAAGGATCTAAAGCCTTTCGACGATGTCGAGGACGAGTTGCGCGGCGAGCATTTCCTCGCCTGGCGACGCGGCGAAGGCGCGGTGCGGCTGCTGGGCCGCGATGGCCACCGCATGCTGCTCGAGTATGCCGGCGAAACCTCGCTGTCACAGATGATTGCGGATCAGGGCGACAATGCCGCCACCGCGATCGCGGCGGAGGTGATGGCAAGGCTGGTCTCGCCGTCGAAGCACCCTGCCCCGCCGGACCTTCAGCCGTTGCGGACCCGGTTTTCCAGCCTGTTCAAAAAGGCGAAGGCCGATCGCGCCGCCGGCGAAAAGAGCCTGTATGTCGAAGCTGCCGAAATCGCGGAACGGCTGTTGTCCAATCCGCACGACGTGCGGCCGCTGCATGGCGACCTGCATCACGACAACATCATGCACGGTCCGCGCGGCTGGCTGGCGATCGACCCGAAGGGCGTTCTCGGCGACCCCGGCTTCGATGCCGCCAATGTGTTCTACAACCCACTCGACCGAGACGATCTTTGCATCGATCCGCGGCGGATCGCGCATATGGCGCATGTCTTTGCCGCAACGCTCGGCCAGTCGCCGCCCGCGATACTGGACCACGCCATCGCCTATGGCTGCCTGTCGGCTGCATGGCATCATGAAGATCGCAATGCGGTCGACGAAAACCGCGAGCTGGCGATTGCCGCGGCATCCGGCGGGTGCGGCTCAGCCTCTGAGAGCGATCTCGTGGGGCAGCGGGTAAGCGCCCTTGGTACCGCGCCAATGCGCGGCGGCGAAGCCCAGCAGAACCAGCGCGAATGCCTGATGCGTCAGGGCCATGTGCAGCGGCACATGCATCGATAGGGTGCCGATGCCGATCGATGCCTGCACCACGACAATCAGGAACAGAAGCGTCGCGCGTCGGGCATGCGTCGTGCCCGGCAGGCGCCGGCGTGTCGCAATCATGTGCCAGAGCGCGACCGCGAAGATCGTGTAGGCGCCGACCCGGTGGACGAATTGCACCGTCTTCGGGTTTTCGAAGAAATTGCGCCATGCCGGCTCGAGCAGCAGCAGGTCGTCGGGGACCAGCTTGCCGTCCATCAGCGGCCAGGTGTTGTAGCTCAAGCCGGCGTCTAGCCCTGCGACCAGCCCGCCGAGATAGATCTGGACCAGCGCCAGCAGCGCCAGGAAGCCGGCCAGACGTTGCGTCGAGCGGTCGGCGGCAGGTTCCGAGTGCGGCGCCAGCCCACGCGCGACCACCATGGTCGCCGTGAAGATCAGCGCCGCCAGCGTCAGATGCGTCGCCAGCCGATATTGGCTGACCGAAACCCGGTCAACCAACCCGGACGCCACCATCCACCAGCCTATCGCGCCCTGCAGAGCGCCGAGAAGGAGGATGCCCGACAACTTCGTGCCGAGGCCCCGCTCGATGCGGCGCGTCGCCCAGAAGAACAGCAACGGCAGGGCGAAGACCACGCCGACACTACGCGCCAGGATGCGGTGCACCCATTCCCACCAGAAGATCGATTTGAACGCCTCGATGCTCATGCCGTTGTTGAGTTCGGCATATTGCGGGGTCTGCTGGTAGCGCAGGAACTCCTCCTGCCACTCGGCATCATTGAGCGGCGGGATGACGCCGTGTATCGGCTGCCATTCGGTGATCGACAGTCCGGAATTGGTGAGCCTTGTAGCGCCGCCGACCAGTACCAGCGCAAACAGCACCAGGAGCACGACATAGAGCCAACCGCGTACCAGCGCGCGGTTGCGAAGGTCGCGATCGCGGGCGGCGAAAGGCGCGGCATCGGATATGGCAGCAGCCATGGATTTGTTCCCGGCAGTTGAAGTCGCGGATTGGTGAACCATCGCAACCCGGCTTGCAAGACCGGACAGCGCGGCACGCCGTCGCGCCGTTTCTGGCGGGTTGCGCGTATTGGCTGTTCGGCCTAAGCGATAGCGATCAACGAGATCGCGCCATGCCCATTCGCCTGAAAAAGCTGATCGGAAGCTTCCTGCTGGTAGTGCTGGTCATAGTCTATGCGCTGGTCGCCTCGATTGTGGCGGTCGCCCAATTGTCGCAGTCCGGGCCGCTGGCGCACTTCATCTTCTTCCTGCTCAGCGGGCTTTTGTGGGTGCTGCCGGCGATGGGCATCATCAAATGGCTGATCCTGGAGCCGCGGCCGAAGGGGCGAGGCAACAGTTAGATCGTCACCACCGTCTTGCCGGCATTGGCCAGCGGCGTCGTCACGCCCGACAACATTGTTCGGATGTGGGCGACGCTCTGGTAGCGGCCATTGACCGAAATGCGCGGCAGGGCGTGCAGGAAGCCGGCATGCTCGGCGCGGAGTATGCCGTGGCGGGTCGTCACCGCCGAGGCGTAGCCGGCATCGCGGACTAGGCCTACTTCGCGGCGGCCGACGGCACTGGCATAACCGTAGGGATAGGCGAAATGGCGCGGCTCCTCGCCGAGTTTGGCCTGCAATATGCGCTTGACATCGCCGATCTCATGTCGCGCATCGCTCTCGGAAAGCCGCTTCAGATTGCAGTGATTGACGCTATGTGCGCCGATCGTCACCAGCGGGTGCCCGGCCATGGTGCGGATCTCGTCCCAGTTCATCAGCGTGCTCGGGCGCGGACCACCCAACTCGATGCCGTTCGAGCGCGCCAGATCCCGCAACACCGCACGCTGGTCCTGCTCGCGCACCTTCAGCGTCAGATGAGCGTGCAGGCGCGCATTGGCCTGGACCTTTTTTCCCGGACTCGAGCAGTCGATTGTCACCGGGCCATCCGGCGTCGTCAGCGTCAGGCGATCGCGCGCATTGACGATGTCCTCGACCACGTCCCACCACAAATCGGCAGCGCCGTCGATCAGCCCCGGCGCGACGTAGATGGTGATCGGCGCGCCGTGTTTCTCCAGCACCGGCAGCGCCTCGGTCATGTTGTCTCGATAGGCGTCGTCGGCGGTGATTGTCGCAAACTGGCCGTCCTTGTCGCCAGCCTTGATGCGCTCGATCGCCTCGTCAAGCGTGACGAAACTGTAGCCGTTCGCCTTCATGTCGGCGATCACGGTGTCGAGGAACCCGGGCGCGATGTTCAAGTGGCGGTTGACGCCGTTCGGCTTTTCCGGTGTCGCGGTTACCCTATGCAGCATCAGGATGGCGCCAAGGCCGCCGATAAACGGCTTGGCCAGCGGCGCGAGACCGGAATAGCGGGCGAGATTGAGCGCCAGTTTGCGGATTGCCTCGCCCCCGTCGATCATTCATTCACCTTTTGCGCCTAAGCTCATTAAGCATGGAATGCGCCTGCGCGGACCCCCAATCGCGACGAATACGCCCCAAGGATTGAGGTATGGTTGACGCCACCGCGTCATTTGACGGCAATCGGCTGGCAAGCAGCGAGGCGTCGCCGTATGCCTTGCCGGCCGGCAAAGCCGGCCTGTCAACCTCGGTCGCCGATAGTGCGGCGTTGGCGGCGTACGCAGAATTCTGCCATTCGGCGCTTTTTGCCCCTGCGCAAAGCGCCGGCTGGATCCTGAACTGGGCCGCACATACCGGCGCCGACGTTGTCGTTGCGACGCTGCGCGCCGAGGACAGGCCGGTTTTCTCACTGGCGCTGGAGGTCACTCGCAGTGGAGCGTTCCGCGTCGCCCGGTTCATGGGCGGCCGCCATGCAAACGGCAATTTTGCCGCCGCCGACCCGCAATGGCTGGCGAATGCCGATAGCGCGGCGATCCGCTCGATGCTGGCGGCGATTGCCAAGGCGCGGCGCGACATCGATCTTGTCGCGCTGGAGCGGCTGCTGCCCGATCTCGACGGCGTTGCCAACCCGCTCTCCGCCTTGCCGCATTTTTCGAGCCCCAATCTGTCGCTGGCTGCCGGTCTTGTGGGAGGATTTGACGCACTGCTCACCCGCGTGAGCGGCAAGCGCAGGCGCAAGAAGCATCGCTCGCAGGCGCGCAAGTTCGAGGCCGTTGGCAGCTATCGTCGCATCGAGGCGAGGACTTCGGACGAGGTGCACACGCTGCTCGATGCCTTTTTCGAGATGAAGGAATTCCGCTTCCGCAAGATGGGCATCGCCAATGTTTTCGGTGAGGCGGAGGTGCGCGCTTTTTTCCGCTCGCTGTTTGCCGACGCGCTTCAAGAGGAAGATCCGTCCTTCGTCCTGCATGGGCTGGAAGTCGCCGGCAAACTTCGTGCAGTCACCGGGTCGAGCCGCTCGGGCAAGCGGCTGATCTGCGAATTCGGGGCGATTGCCGAGGACGACCTCGCACACACCAGCCCGGGCGACTTCCTGTTCTTCGAGAACATCCAGGAAGCCTGCGAGGCGGGTTTCGAAATCTATGATTTCTCGGTCGGCGACGAACCCTACAAGCGATTGTGGTGCGATGTCGAAACGCAGCATTTCGAGGTGCTGGTTCCGCTGACGCCGAAAGGTCGTGCGCTGGCGCTTGCGCTCAGGCACGGCGCAAGCCTGAAGGCATTCATCAAGCACAGCCCAATGGTCTGGAAGCTGACCAAGCTGCTGCGCCGTAAAGCCGTGGGGCGGACAGCACCGGCCGCAGGCGAAGACGACAGCTGATTTCGATTTGAGAGAAAACTGCCTCAGGCGGCCGAGCGCCGTCCCGGCATTGGGCCCGGCGCCACATGGCCGATGGGCGTGACCAGCGTCAGGTCGGGATAGCCACTCTCGATGAGCGCGACCGCGGCCTGCGTCACCTCGTCGTCCGGCTCAAGCATGGAGAGCAAGACCTCGGTCCCCTCGCCCACCAGGCGGCTGATGCCTTGCGCGTCGGCCGGTCCGCATTCGACCACGACCAAATCATAGGCGGTGGTCAGCGACTGCATGATGATCGGCAGCCGGTCGGCGGCGCGCATGGCGCGGACCGGATCGGCTGTGCCGACGGGAATAACGTGGCAGTCCGAATAGAGATCGGGGTGGATCACATCGCTGAACTGCGCTTGCGAGGCGAGCAGATCGGTGATGCCCGGAAACAGCCCGCTGTCCAGCATCGGCCGCGAGGCGGCACCCGAAGCGGTGAGATCAAGCAGCAGCACGCGAAGCCCGGCGTCGGAGACTGCGCGCGCCACCAGCACTGCCGAGGCAGCCGCCTCGTCGCCTTCTGGCGACACGAATATGGCGCGGGCGGCACCGGTGGCGATCAGTTTTTCCGCGGCCTTGTCGATGTCGACCTCGCCGAGGATAGAACGTGCCGGTTCAATGTCTCCAGCGGCCATTTCAGAGTACTCCGGTTCGATTTTCTCGGCAGCCGCTTCCGCCACCGCGACGGGTTCCGGCTCCACTTTGCTTTCAATGATATTGTCGTCGTCGGCCTCATCGATCTCGACGACTGCCGGTTCGGACCGGCCAACCGACGGGTCGGGCTCGGCCATCACGCGTTCGGCCTGGACAGCCGGCATCGCAACCTGCTCGATGCGCTCGAAATGGGCACCGGCGGCCGGACGCATGGCGCGGCCGGAAAACAGTTCCTGCAGCAGCGTGACGATCGCCATGATGAGCAACGAGCCGACAAAGGCCGCACTGACAATCGGACCAATCTTGGGGAAATAAGGTTCGGCCGGCACCTGGGCGTCCGAAAATACGCGAGCGTCGACGGGCAGATAGTTGCGATCCTTGCGTGCGGCCGCCTGGAGATAGCTGGATGAATAGAGATCGAGCTGCTGACGCTTGGTCGCGGCATCACGCTGCAGCGCATCGAGTTCCACCTGCTCTTCGCCGGCGCGGGCGGACGCCGCCTTCAGCGTGTTGACGTCTGCCACGAGTTGAGCCTCTCGCGCCTTCGCCGTCTCGGCCTGCGCCATCAGACCTTTCATGATCTTTTCCGCTTCGTTGCGGATCTGGCGGTCGAGATCCGCGAGCTGCGACTTCAGCGCGCGGATGCGCGGATGGTTGTCGAGCAAGGTGGTGGAAAGGTCGGCGATGTTGTTCTTGAGTTCGACTTGCCGCTCGCGTAGGCGCTGGATCAGTTCGGAAGACAACACCTCCGGAACGGCATCCAGCGAGCCGCCATTGCGCAACGCCCTGCGCACGCTGTCAGCGGTCGCTTCCGCCGAAGCGCGATTGGCGCGCACGCGTGACAGTTCGCTCGACAATTCGGACAGCTGCTGGGTGGCAAGCACCGAATTGTTGCCGCCCATCAAAAGATCGGACTGCGCACGGAATGCGGCAACCTTGGCTTCCGCCTCCTTCACCCGGTTCTGCAGATCCGCGATTTCCGGCGCCAGAAAGTCGGTGGCGGCGGAATTCGATTCGAGCTTGGCATTGCCCTTGGAGGCGATATAGGCGTTTGCAATGGCGTTCGGGATCGCGGCGGCAAGCTTTGGATCCTCTGACGAGAACTCGATTGCGATCGCGCGGGTTTTTTCAACGCCATAGACGTTGAGCTTCTCATGCATTGCGTCCAGCACGCGCTCTTCCAGCGGAATCTCGAACGGATCGCTTTTCAAGCCAACAAGGACAAGGGCGCGGCTCAGCGCCGACATCTTCAGCGCCTCGTCGAATTCGGGCAATTTCGCCAGGTTGAGCTTCGCCGCCACCTGCTTGAGGATGTCGGGGGACGAGATGATCTGGACCTCGGTGGCCACAGCCTCTTCGTCGGGAATCGACCGCTCGTTGCCGTTGGCCCCGGCTGGCCGCGTGAACTCCGATTCTCGAGGCCCGATCTCCAGCTTGGCTGCCGCCTTGTATTCGGGCGTTGCAAGCCAGGCGAGCGCAAAGGCCAGACCGGTTACAACCAGTGCGACGACAAGGATGCGCAGCCAGTTTCGCGCCAGGCCGGCGAAAAGCTGCCTGAGATCGACGTCGACATCTGCGGCCGCGGATTGAACGGACATGCATCCCTGCTCCGGTACTGAGTCAGCATGCACCGTAAACAACTATGGTAACTCAGCCGTTAATATCGCGGTAAGAACCTGTCAGGCTCTATTAACAAGCCGCAAACAAGAGGCTGAAAACCATCTGCATTCGTCGATCCGGCCCGCATCGGCCGCGCGCCTTTACCGGCCATTAACCCTAACAGGATGATAACCGAGCTCGATCGTTAAGGTTTGCCGCAGAGTCGCCGGCTATTCAAAGGTACGTGTCCGCTCATGAAAAGCACTGCTCCCCTTTTCCGCGCGCTGCTTGCCGTATCGATGCTTTCGGGCTGCTCCAGCTACCGGCCGACGCCGGCCGCATTCCATGAAGTTCTCGACCAGCCCTATCGCCTCGGCGCCGGCGACCGCGTCCGCGTAACCGTGTTCGAGCAGGAAGGACTGACCAATACCTACAGCGTCGATCAGTCCGGCTATCTCTCGCTGCCGCTCGTTGGCAACGTGCCGGCGCGCGGCCACACCGCCCAACAGCTTGAAAGCGAGATCGCCGAGAAACTGCGCCAGGGTTATTTGCGGGATCCCGATGTTTCGGTAGAAATCGATCGCTACCGGCCGATCTTCGTCATGGGTGAAGTGGGTGCGGCGGGGCAGTATTCCTACGTTCCAGGCCTGACCGTGCAGAAAGCCGTCGCCATCGCCGGCGGGTTCACGCCACGCGCCAACCAGGCAAGCGTCGACATTACCCGCGACATCAACGGCAAGGTGATAACCGGACGCGTGGTGACCTCCGACCCGCTGCTGCCCGGCGATACAGTCTATGTTCGCGAACGCCTGTTTTGATGTGCTGACAAAGTGGCGGACACACTCAGGATCGTCCACTGCTTTCGCTCACCGGTCGGAGGCATCTTCCGGCATGTGCGCGACCTGACCGAGGCTCAGGTCGCCGCCGGCCATGCCGTCGGCATCGTTTGCGATTCGACGACGGGCGGCGATTTCGAGGAACGGCTGTTCGAACAGATGAAAGGCAGCCTGGCGCTCGGCATTCACCGCACCCCGATGCAGCGTCATGTCGGGCCAGGCGATCTCGCCTCGGCCCGGCGCACCTACAGGATCATAAAAGAATTGCGGCCGGACGTGCTGCACGGGCATGGCGCCAAAGGTGGCGCCTATGCCCGTCTGTTTGGCTCATTGTTGCGGGTATCCAGGTCTCGCGTAGCCCGCCTTTATTCGCCGCATGGCGGCTCGCTTCACTATGACGAGACCACCGCCATGGGGAAGCTGTTCTTCGCGCTCGAGCGCTTCATGGCTCGCTTCACCGATTGCCTGCTGTTTGTTTCCGATTATGAGCGGCGGACTTATCGCAGGAAGGTCGGCGAGCCGCCCATTCCGAACGCTCTCGTCCACAACGGCCTGCGCGCCGCCGAGTTCGAGCCGGTGCGGACCGAGCACAATGCGGTTGACCTCCTCTATATCGGCATGATGCGCGACCTCAAAGGCCCGGACATCTTCATCGATGCGCTGGGGCGAGCCGCGACACGGCTCGGCCGCCCATTGAAAGCGCTGATGGTCGGCGACGGCGACGACCTGCCGCGCTATCGCGCCCAGGTAGATCAGCTCGGCCTCGAGGTCAGCTTCCTGGCGCCGATGCCGGCCAGGCTCGCCTTCAGGCTGGCCGAACTGGTCGTCGTTCCCTCGCGCGCGGAAGCCATGCCCTATATAGTTCTGGAAGCGCTCGCCGCCGGCAAGCCGATCATCGCGACGGCGGTCGGCGGCATACCGGAAATCTTCGACACCGGCTCGCCTGTCCTGATCCGGCCCGACCCGCGCGAACTTGGCGACAAGATAAGCGCCGCATTGGCCGATCTCGACACCTACAAAGGCCTGATGCCCGGCCTCGCCGACCTCAAGGCACGCTTCGGCGCCGATGTAATGGCCGCCGAAATCGAAAAGGCCTATTTCGCCGCGCTCAAAAAATAGAACAACGGGTTTCCACCGGGCTGCTCCTGGTGAAAGCGTCTCCAAAGCCATCCGTTGTTTCAAGGGTTTCTTAGCTCTCTTTTGCTATTCACCTGAGGGAAACCTGCGGACGCCCCATGAACGAAATCGACCCAGCGCGCCGTTTTTCGCTAGACGCGGTGCGCAAATTCGACGCCCCTGCCGAGAACAATACGGCCGGCGGCATGAACGATGTTGCCCGCCAGGTCGCCTCGCAATACCGGCGCGATACGATGTCGCCGATCATGGTGAGCGGCGTCCTGCGCATGGTGGAATTCGCGCTGCTGTTGGTGTCAGGTCTTGCCGTCTATTTCTATTATGTCGGCTTTTTCAACTATCTTGCCTGGCAATACTCACTGACGATCGCCGCCACTTCGTTCCTCGCGGTCGTTCTGTTCGACGTCACCGACCGCTACCAGATCGTCGCGCTGATGCGGCCGATCGCCAATTTCGGCCGTCTCCTGCTGGTCTGGGCCGGAACATTCGCCTTGATGGCGCTCACCGCCTTCACCATGAAAATGTCGGAAGACTATTCGCGCCTGCTCTTCGGCACATGGTTCGTCGTCGGTTTCGTGCTGATCCTGGGTCTCCGACTGGTGATGTCGAAGCTGATCCGGCGCTGGGCGCGCGACGGGCGGATGGAGCGCCGCGCCGTCATCGTCGGCGGCGGCAAGGCGGCGGAGGTATTGATCCGCTCGGTCGAAAGGCAGCCCTACAACGACATCCGCATCTGCGGCATCTTCGACGACCGCGGCGACAAGCGGTCGCCGCCGGTTGTCGCCGGTTATCCCAAGCTCGGTACAATTTCCGAACTCATCGAATTTGCCCGCATCGCGCGCATCGACATGCTGATCGTATCGCTGCCGCTGACCGCCGAATCGCGCGTGCTGCAGTTATTGAAGAAGCTGTGGGTGCTGCCGGTCGACATCCGGCTATCGGCGCATTCGAACGCGCTGCAGTTCAGGCCGCGCGCCTATTCCTACATCGGCTCGGTGCCGATGCTCGATATTTTCGACAAGCCGATCAACGACTGGGATTCGGTCGCCAAGCGCGCCTTCGACATTGTCTTTTCGATCATCGGCATCATCGTGTTCTCGCCGGTGATGCTGGCGACCGCAATCGCGATCAAACTCGACAGCAAGGGGCCGGTGCTGTTCCATCAGAAGCGGCACGGCTTCAACAACGAGATCATCGACGTCTACAAGTTCCGTTCGATGTATACCGACAAGGCGGACCCGACGGCCAAACAGACCGTGACCAAGAACGATCCGCGCGTCACCCGCGTCGGCCGCTTCATCCGCAAGACCTCGGTCGACGAACTGCCGCAGTTCTTCAATTCGCTGTTCGGTTCGCTGTCGCTGGTCGGGCCGCGCCCGCACGCCATTGCCGCGCAGTCGCACAACCTCCTCTACAATGAAGTGGTCGACGGCTATTTCGCTCGCCACAAGGTCAAACCCGGTGTGACCGGCTGGGCGCAGATCAATGGCTGGCGCGGCGAGATGGACACCAACGAGAAGATTCGCATGCGGACGGAATACGACCTCTATTATATCGAGAACTGGTCGCTCTTGTTCGACCTCAAAATCCTGTTCCTGACGCCGATCCGACTGCTCAACACGGAAAACGCATATTGAGCGCGACGGCCTATGTATTGCCGGCGGCGGCGGTCAACGCCAAGCTGATTGCACTGATTGCGTCGGGGGCGGTTTTCCTCGGCGTTTTCCTGTCGGGCTTCGTCATCGATGAACCGGCGCCATACGACCTCTATATGGTCGGGCTGATCGTGGTGTGGCCCTTGTTCGGCCTGCGCATACAACGCGCGGCGGTGCCGCTGCTGGTGCTGCTGGTGATCATGAACATCGGCGGCATGATCTCGATGACGCAGATGTCGGACCTCGCCGGCACGCCGCTCTATCTCGCCGTCTCGCTGTTCCTGGCCTTAACCGCGGTTTTTTTCGCTTCGGTAACGGCGGTCCGGCCCAGTCTCTACCGGGTGATCTTCGTCGCCTATGTGGTGTCGGCGGTGCTGACTTCGCTGGTCGGCATAGCCGGCTATTTCCATGCCTTTCCAGGAGCCGAGATCTTCACCAAATACGACCGTGCCGCCGGCGCCTTCCAGGACCCGAACGTGTTCGGTCCGTTCCTGGTGCTGCCCGGCATCTACCTGCTCTACCTGCTGCTTACCGGCTCGGTCGCACGCATGCCGCTATTGGCGGTGCCGTTGCTGATCATCACCGCCGGCATCTTCTTTTCCTTTTCGCGCGGCGCCTGGGGCATGTTCGCCGTTTCGGCGATCCTTTTGACCGGTGCCTTGTTCCTGCAGAGCGCCAGCGGCAAGTTCAGGCTGCGCGTCGTCGTCATGACCATCGCCGCCGTCGGACTGCTGGTCATCGCAATGATCGTCATCCTGCAACTGCCAGGAGTCGCCGAAATGTTCTCGAACCGCGCACAGCTCGAACAAAGCTACGACACCGCCCGGCTCGGCCGCTTCGCCCGCTATACGATCGGCTTTCAGATGGCACTGGAGCATCCGTTCGGCATCGGCCCGCTCGTCTTCGGCAAGATCTTCGGCGAGGACACGCACGACATCTGGCTGAAGATGCTGATGGATTACGGCTGGCTCGGCTTCGTGTCGTTCCTGACGCTGACGTGCTGGACGATCGCCGCCGGCTTCCGCATTCTGCTGCGCGACCGGCCGTGGCAGCCTTATCTTCTATGCGCCTACGTCGCCTTCATCGGCAATATCGGGCTCGGCACCTTCATCGACATCGACCACTGGCGCCATGTCTACCTGCTGCTCGGCTTGATCTGGGGTGCCATCGCGCTCGAATACCGCCACCAGTGGCAGTTGCGGGCGACGCAGCGACCGGCAATCCCCGTCGCGGTTGCCTCAGGCAGGACAGCAACCGAATTCGGTTGACCGGACCCGGTCTATCACGATACATCGCGACCGGTTCGGAGTGTAGCGCAGCCCGGTAGCGCACTTGACTGGGGGTCAAGGGGTCGTCGGTTCGAATCCGGCCACTCCGACCATTAAAATCCAAAGGCTTAGCCAGTTTTCCCCCAAACTGGCTGTACAGACAATAGCCGCACTGCAGCCAGCGCAACATACGCAGGCGCGTGATCTCATCGAGGAATCGATCACGCATCACTCGTGCGCGAGGCACGGAGGCTGGCGTCTAGCCAGAAGCCCACCGAGAAACCGCGCGGTAATGGCTAGGTAAGCTTTGCTGCGTACGCCAACCTTTATCGTGAGAAAAGGTCCCGCCGCACATGCCAGAACGGCGGGACTCGATCAGGCGCCTTGCATCAGGCAGGGGTGACTCGGGGGTTGGGCATGCCCGGTGCGCGCGGATCGTACTGAATCCTAGGCGCATCAGCTGCAATGCGTCCACCAACCATCGGTTGGAAAGAACTAATTCAATCCCGACGGCTGGCCTGGCCTGAACAGGCGCGCGCTCAAGGCTCAGTTTCTTCCCGGGGAGGAGCTTTTTGGTCAGGACAATCAGGATAGGGCAATTCTTCACACGGAGAGGGCCTGTCGCCAACGCTGCGATAATGTTCCGCGAGTTTTGCGAAACCGTAGGCGAAGGCGAAAAGAAGCGCGAGGACAACCGCTATTCGGACGGCCATACCGTATTGTAGCAGGATCCTCGCATTGGAGCGCGCGGCGTTTTGGTACGTTTGAATGTTGAGTTCGAAAAAGGTTGGCTCTAGTTGAATTGCCGTCGTCCGCAGTTGTAAGGGCGAGCGGACGCTACGAAGATGCCACGCGCTTTCGCCCTTTTCGGGAGAGATGCAATGTCGCTTCAAGGAGTTGCCTGTCCTGCCGAGCTGACCATGTTGACCAAGGCACTTGATGCCCGATGCCGTGAACTAGGCCTCGCTGATGGAGATCCAGGCAGAGAAGTGCTCGGCCGCAGAGTGATGGATTTATTTGAAAGTGGTCAGCTCAGCGCCGAAGATTTGAGACTGGCTCTGAGCGGCGAGATCTTTAACGCCAAAAATCCTCCGGCCGGAGCCAGTGGGCCTTGATACGGCAAGCGGCTATCCGCGCAGCCATTTGAATCACTGGCCCAGCGTCGGCTTCCGTGTGCGCAGGAGCGCGTGTGAACAAATGTGATTTTGCGGTCGGTGCCAGACGGGCTAACTTTACCCATCGAACGAAAGAGGAGAATGATCATGAAGACATTCCTCGCAATAGCCGCGGCACTGACCATGTCCATATCAGCTGCCTCTGCGGATTGCCCCGCGCATTCCAAGGTTCAGGCATCGGTCGACACGCAGACGAAGACAGCAAGCGTCGAGAAGGCCGATATGTCGACTGTCACGGACGCTCAGACGATCAAGAAAGAAGAGCCACAGAAGACCGAGTAGCGGTTACGCTCAGCGGATTCCACGACCCGGATAAATCGCTACTGGCACACATCCACCCACTCGGCGTCGACGAGTTCGGCCAGGCGTTGCGGGCTGAGCCGCACGGCGGCATTCGTCGCGCCTGCCGCCGGGACGACCTCGTCAAAGGCGCGCAGCGAGATGTCGCAGTAGACCGGGAGCGGCGCCGGTAGGCCCAACGGGCACACCCCACCGACGGGATGGTTGGTCGCGGCGAGCACCTGGTCGGCGTCCAGCATTCGCGCCTTGCCACCAAACCGGTCCTTGAATTTGCGATTGTCCAGCCTGGAGATCCCGCTGGCCACGATCAGCATCGTCTGGTCGCCGGCGCGCAAGCAGATCGTCTTGGCAATCTGCGCCGGCGCTACGCCATGCGCTTCGGCGGCCAGAGCCACCGTCGCCGAGCTTGCCTCCGTGACGATGACGTCAATGTCGGGCGCGTGTGCGGCGAAGAAGGCGCGAACGGATTCGAGGCTCATCTCCAGCAATTTCCGTCTGGCGTCGCCGTGGCGGCCGGCAAGTCCACTACGTGGCCGAAAAAACGAAGCCCGCCAGGGCGACCCATGGCGAGCTCGTGGAATAAAAGCATGACACGTCGCTACGACACGGATCGCCTTTTGGCAGGCAACACGGCTTCGTCAAACAGAGCGCTTTCCGGAAGTTGAAGCGCGGAGGCAATACGCCGACGTTTCGAGGGATCGGCATCCTTGCCGCTTTCAACGTCGGCAATCTCATAGGCTGCCAGCCCGCACGCCAGGGACAGCTCTTCGATGCTGTATCCACGGGCTTCCCGGGCGGTTCGGACGGCACTGCGTTCAGGCGTAACCGCGCTCGCCGCCAGTTCGGAATAAGGTTCGCGTTTTGCTATTTGGGGCATTGGCAACTCCGTGGGATGAAAGAGTTAGATCAAATCATGTTGTTGCCTGAGACGATCGGGAGAATGCCCGCTCGCCGGTGATTTGCCAAGCATCAAAGATAGCGTCACGGCATCGTGAACCGACGCCGGAATGGATGGCGGATGCCGGCGAGCTGACATCTGGCCGGATCCTCAGCAGACACAGTTCGGAAACAAAATTCTACAGGCCGGAGAAACTGCCGAAAAACTCCAAGGCGATAGTCCCAACCGCAGCGCTCGAGTCACCGACCTGAATCAGTGACGCTCAAATTCCGCCTGCGCAAAAAGGAAACGATGTCATGAAGAAGCCTCTTCTCTCCGCCCTTGGACTTGCAATCGCACTTGCCCTCTCGATGCCGATCATCGGCGCAAGCAGCGCGAATGCGACGACGATGCACACCACCGTCAAGAAGCATCACCGCCATCACTACCATCACCGCGTCCACCACTACCGCCACCATCACAAGAAGGTTGTCGCGAAGAAGTACTGAAAACACCCTCGGGCGAACAACCCGCAGTCAGGCGTTCTGGTCCTGGATCAAGGGCGGCGCGCTTGCCGGGTTTGCCGTGTCGGCGAAAAATGGCGGCGGTCCGCTGACCACCGCCATTTGCTTTTCTTAACGTGCCGACCTTGAACGCGCTCGCGGCGCGTTTTGCTGTCGGCCGCCGAGGAACAGACTGGCGACGAGCCCGACCAGAACCAGCCCGACAGCGGCCGCCGTCGCCGGGTGATCTCGGGCGGTCTTCTCGATCGCCCGGCCTTGCCTTTTGATTGCCGGCAAGGCGTTGCCGAGCCGCTCAGTGATATCCGAATAGTAATCCGACGCGGTATCGCGCCCGTCTTCGTAAAAGGCGCCGCCCTGCTTCAACACGGCTTTCTTCAAGGTGGCCAGTTCCCTGGCCAAGGCCGCGACCTGCTTGTTGAGATCGGTGTCGGAGATGCTCGAAAGCGATGCCATGACGTGCTTCCTTCATCTGCAGAAGGAAGCCTAACGCATGACCCTGAAGACCGTTCCGGTCAACCCGGCGGGCTCTAGCGAACCTGATCGAGCAGGCGCTTGCATTCCAGGAGGTCGAACAGCGCCTCCTGCAGCAACGCGCGATTGTCACGGGAAAGTTTTGACGTGTCCGGCGGAACCGGACCTTCCTCGTCGGTCTTGCCCATACCGAAAAAACGACGGCTGGGTTTCACCCTCGGCTGGCCAACCAGCATTTCGTCGTCCGGGCCGCGCGGCTGCGCCGCTTGCGTCAGCGGTACCGTGTCGGCCTGTCGGCGCTGCGAGATCGCCTCGACCGCCGCCATGTCGCCACTGCCGACGGCGATCAGAAACTGGTTGCCGTTCTCGCGCAACAGCTTCTGCACGCCCTTGATCGTATAGCCCTGGTCGTAGAGCATATGACGAATACCCTTGATCAGTTCGACGTCCTGCGGACGGTAGTAGCGGCGGCCGCCGCCGCGCTTCATCGGCTTGATCTGGTTGAAACGCGTCTCCCAGAAACGCAGCACGTGCTGCGGCAAATCCAGATCCTCCGCGACCTCGCTGATGGTGCGGAAAGCATCAGGGCTCTTGTCCATGGACGAATCCTCACGCTAGAGCATGATCGCGAAAGGCGGGAACCGGGTTCGGGCGACACCACGCTTAACAAAGAGAGCAGCTTTCCGTCCCGGCGGAACGGATCACACCCAAATGCCGATCCGGCCTACCGAATCGCATCTTATTTCAGCGGTTTATGAAACAATATTCAAGCCCGGCGCAAAAGCCGGGTTCATTTTTCAACCGAAGCCTGGAGCATGATTCTTGGCAAAGGGGTATTGGGCGGCTACTTGCTGCCCTTGGCTTTGCTGTTTTGATGGGAGCGCAGGATACGGTTCTTCAGTACGTTCGACGACTTGAAGGTCATCACCCGGCGCGGCAGGATCGGCACTTCCTCACCGGTCTTGGGATTGCGCCCGATGCGCTCGTTCTTGGAGCGGACGTGGAAGGTCGCGAAGGACGACAGCTTCACCGTCTCGCCGCGAACGATCGCCTCGCAGATCTCATTCAGCACCGCCTCGACAAGCTCGGCCGATTCAGTACGTGACAGCCCAACCTTGCGGTAAACGGCTTCGGCGAGGTCGGCGCGCGTAAGTGTCTTTCCCCCCATACGAACCGTCCCATCAGCTCAAAAACATAAATCGATACAAGCAACGGCAGAACCTAAGTAATTGATCCGTCAAGGTCAAGGACCCGAACCCGATAGTTCGGCACTTACCAGCGGAGCAGGACGGCACCCCAGGTGAAGCCGCCGCCCATCGCCTCGAGCAGTACCAGGTCACCCTTTCTGATGCGACCGTCGGCGACGGCTGCGGACAGTGCCAGCGGCACGGAAGCCGCCGAGGTATTACCGTGCAAATCGACGGTCACCACCACCTTCCGCTCCTCTATCCCAAGCTTTTTGGCCGAAGCGTCAATAATTCGTTTATTGGCTTGATGCGGCACGAACCAGTCGAGATCGGCGGCGCCGATGCCGGCCTGTGCGAACGTCGCCTCGATGACGTCGGTGATCATGCCGACCGCATGCTTGAACACTTCGCGGCCTTCCATCCTGAGGTGCCCGACCGTTCCGGTGGTCGACGGCCCACCGTCGACAAAAAGCTTGTCCTTGTGGATGCCGTCGGAGCGCAGGCTGGCCGCCAGAACGCCTCGGTCGGCGATGCCGCCTGCCCCCGTGCCTGCTTCCAGCACCATCGCGCCGGCGCCGTCGCCGAACAAAACGCAGGTCGAGCGGTCGTTCCAGTCGAGAATACGCGAAAATGTTTCCGAGCCGATCACCAGTACCCGTCTGGCCAAGCCGCCGCGGATATAGAGGTCCGCGGTCGTCACTGCATAGACGAAGCCGGAGCAGACCGCCTGCAGGTCGAAGGCAAAACCGTGGTGCATGCCGAGCCGGTTCTGGATCTCGACCGCGGTCGCGGGAAAGGTGTTGTTGGGCGTCGAGGTCGCCAGCACGATCAGGTCGATGTCGTCAGCCGTCAGGCCGGCACTGTCGAGGGCCGCGCGCGCTGCCGCCTCGCCCAGCGAGGCCGTCGTCTCGTCGTCGGCCGCAATGTGGCGCTGGCGAATGCCGGTGCGCTGGACGATCCACTCGTCCGACGTCTCGACCATGCCTTCGAAATCGGCATTCTTCATAATGCGGCGGGGCAGCGCGGCGCCCGTGCCGCGCACGACGGATCTGATCAATGCTCTTTCCTATTCCTTTGCGTCGATGACGACGTCGGATTTCCGGATTGTCTGGGCATTCGGATTGCGGGCATGGAACAGGTCGAGATCGGCTTCGATGCGGTCAAGCAGATTGTTGCGCACCATGTCGTAGCCAAGCTCGATCGCCGCCGCGAAGCCATCCGAATCAGCCCCGCCATGGCTCTTCACCACGATGCCGTTCAATCCGAGGAAGACGCCGCCATTGGAGCGGCCGACATCCATCTTCTCGCGCAGGCGATCGAAGGCGGTCTTGGCGAAGATATAGCCGATCCTGGCCATCAGCGTCCGGTTCATCGCCGCGCGCAGATAGCCGGCGATCTGCCTAACGGTGCCTTCCGCCGTCTTCAGCGCGATGTTGCCGGCAAATCCCTCGGTAACGACGACGTCGACACTGCCCTTGCCGATGTCGTCACCCTCGACAAAGCCATGGTAGTTCATCGAGGCCATGTTGGCCTCGCGCAACATACGACCCGCCTCCTTGACCTCTTCCTGACCCTTGATCTCCTCGACGCCGACATTGAGCAGCCCGACGCTCGGCCGTTCGATGCCGAAAACCGAGCGCGCCATGCCGGTGCCCAGAATGGCAAAATCAACCAGTTGATGCGCATCCGCGCCAATGGTGGCGCCGACGTCCAGCACCACGCTCTCGCCGCGCAATGTCGGCCAGAGCGCCGCGATTGCCGGGCGATCGATGGTCGCCATGGTGCGAAGGCAGAATCTGGACATTGCCATCAGCGCGCCGGTATTGCCGGCCGAGATGCAGGCGTCGGCAGTGCCTGCCTTGACCGCCTCGACGGCCTTCCACATCGATGACTTCCAGCGGCCATGGCGCAGCGCCTGGCTCGGCTTGTCGTCCATCCGCACTGCGATCTCGCAGTGCACGAACTCACTCACTTCCGCCAGCTTGGGGAATTTGGCGAGTTCGGGCCGTACCACTTCTTCGCGCCCATAAATGACGAAGCGTATATCCGGACGGCGGGTGGCGACAGTCATGAGCGCCGGGATGACCACGCTTGGCCCGTGATCGCCGCCCATGGCATCGATGGAAATCCTGATCACGCGGTGTTCATCTCACGGTTGATTGGCCAGCGGGCTTGCCAAGGTGCGGGGCTCGCGAAGGTTCGGCGAAAATAACGGTTTTGGGCTGCCGCACAACCAACTTTTCTCAAATTGGGTCAGCCATCAGGATTTTCCCAACAGTGATCTGAGCTTTTGCTGGAATTCATTCTCCACAGGCTCGGCATCGCCGGCGGCCTCCAGCGATACACCCGGCTTGCGCGGATATGGATCGATCGCCAAGCCAAAGAACTGCTCGGCAAGCGCCCCGACGTCGATCGCATCGCCGGAAAAGGTTTCCGGGCTGTCGGGGCCTTCGGCGTCGAGCAGAATCTCACCGCCGCCGTCGAAACCTTGCCGCCCGAGCTTGGATTGCTCCGGCAGGAACAGCGCTTCGACCGGCTCGTCGATATGCGCCTCGACCGGGTCGAGGGTGACGATGCAGGCCTGCGTTATATCGGCCTCGACATGGCCGCTGACTTTCACTCCGTTGCGTTTCCAGGGCTCGACCAGGAGTTCGGCGCGATAGTTCTCGACCGAAAGCAGCTCGTGCTCGAGGGCCAGCAGGGCGCGCTGCCCAGCGTCGGCATCGATCACCACCGGCAGCCCCTTTTGCGGCAGCCGGGCGACATTTGCCAGGAATGACACTGGGCTGTGGGTATCAGGGTGTTTCATCTTCGCCTCCACTTCGCCACCTTCATCGGCCTGCCGTCGCTCAAGCGTTGGCCACGGGAAATGACACCGTTCCGGAAACGATCGATTCGGTCGGCTGTTCCGCGAGTTGCCTTGATGCATCGGCGGCATAGAGTGCCAGTTGCGACGCTTGCGGCCAGGCGCCGGCATCCGGCCTGACATTGCGGGCAAGGGCGACGGCGAGTGCATCATGGTCATTTCTTTGCAGCGCATCATCATAGGCGGCGGTACGGCCATAGAACATTTTCGCCAGTTTCCGCATTCGCTTCGGCACGCCGACGTCGCCAATGCCCAATTCACGCAACGAATGTTCGACATCCATGAAGAACTCGTCGATCAGCACCTGCGCAACCTCTGCCGCAGCACCGCCCTCGCCGCGCAACCGGTGCTGGAACAGGAACATGTGCAACGACAGCATCTCGAAGCGGCCGAGCGGCGTGTCCGGTACGTTCCAGGCGGAATAAAACACCGTTTGCCGCGCCGCCGCCACGATTTGTGCGTAAAGCGCCTCGGTGATGGCGCGGTTGGCATGTCGTTCGCGGCCAAAGAGGCGCTGGAACATTTGAGGGTGGTCTCCCGGGACCGTTTGTTGAAGTGGCCTTGTTGCATCGGCAAGCAAGCTGGTTTACCGGTTTTGCGGCCCAGCGCAAGTTGCGGCCAGCTTATGGAGTTGTAGTTGCGCGCGCTGAAATTCAAGTCGACTTTCCTGCCCAAGCCCGGCGGTGCGGTTTCGCTGCTGGTGATCGCTGCGGCACTTTCCGCCTGCAATTCGTCCAAGATGATCGGCGATCTCAATCCGAGCGAGACGCTGACGCAAGGCTACGTCATAGACCAGCAGGCGATCGACCTGGTGCCGGTCGGCTCAAGCCGCGAACAGGTGCTGCTGGCGCTCGGCACTCCCTCGACGAAGGCGACCTTCGATAACGAGGCCTTTTATTACATTTCGCAGACGCGCAAGCGCTATGTCGCCTTCGACAAGCCGCGGCTGGTCGACCAGCATGTGCTGGCGGTCTATTTTGGCGATGACGGGCGCGTCACCCAGATCGCCAATTACGGCTTGAAAGACGGCAAGGTGTTCGACTTCATCTCGCGCACCACGCCGACCGGCGGCAAGGACCAGAACTTCCTCAGCCAGATCATCAGTGGCGCCAGCAAGCTGGCGCCTGGTATTCCCGGCGCCAGCGGCGGCAGCACGCTCGGCGGCAGCTGATCCACCCGAGGGTGTCGGCTTCCTTCCGTTCCTTTCGCTTCCCTGTAAGCGGCATATCTCAGGCAATGAAGAACCCGCGGGAGCGATCCCGCGGGTTTTGTTTTAAGGCCATAGCGACCGAGCTTAGCCGTGCGCGAGAACGGCCAGCAACAGCAGCGCGACGATGTTGGTGATCTTGATCGCCGGGTTGACCGCTGGGCCGGCAGTATCCTTGTAGGGATCGCCGACCGTGTCGCCGGTCACCGAAGCCTTGTGCGCTTCGGAGCCCTTGATGTGCTTGAGGCCGTCCTTGTCGACGAAACCATCTTCGAACGACTTCTTGGCGTTGTCCCAGGCGCCGCCGCCGGAGGTCATCGAGATGGCGACGAACAGGCCGTTGACGATGACGCCGAGCAGCGAGGCGCCAAGCGCGGCAAAGGCGGATGCCTTCGAACCGGAGATCAGGAGGACGCCGAAATAGACCACCAGCGGCGCCAGCACCGGCAGCAATGACGGAACGATCATCTCCCGGATCGCTGCCTTGGTCAGAAGGTCGACGGCGCGCGCATAGTTCGGCTTCGAGGTGCCGGCCATGATGCCCGGATCCTCGCGGAACTGCTTGCGCACCTCCTGGACGATAGCACCCGCGGCGCGGCCGACGGCGGTCATGGCGATGCCGCCGAACAGATACGGGATCAGGCCACCGAAGATCAGGCCGGCGACGACGTAAGGATTGGAGAGGTCGAAGGAGACGTCGCCCATACCCTGGAAGTAGGGGTATTTGTCGCCATTGGCGGCAAAGAACTTCAGGTCGTTAGAGTAGGCCGCGAACAGCACCAGCGCGCCGAGGCCGGCCGAACCGATGGCGTAGCCCTTGGTTACCGCCTTGGTGGTGTTGCCGACAGCGTCGAGCGCGTCGGTTGACTGGCGCACTTCCTTGGGCAGGCCGGCCATTTCGGCAATGCCGCCGGCATTGTCGGTGACCGGGCCGAAGGCATCGAGCGCGACGATCATGCCGGCGAGGCCAAGCATCGTCGTCACCGCGATCGCCGTGCCGTAGAGGCCGGCGAGCTGGTATGTCGAGATGATGCCGCCGACGATGACGATCGCCGGCAACGCCGTCGCTTCCAGCGAGACCGCGAGGCCCTGGATGACATTGGTGCCGTGACCGGTGACCGAGGCCTGGGCGATGGAGTTCACCGGACGCTTGTTGGTGCCGGTATAATATTCGGTGATCACCACGATGAGTCCGGTCACCGCAAGGCCGACAAGGCCGCAGATGAACAGGTTCGTGCCGGTGATGGTCATGCCGGCGACGGTGCCGATCTCACCCCAGCCGATGCATGCCGAGGTGGCCACGGCAAGGCCGACAATTGACAGCAGGCCGGTGACGATCAGGCCCTTGTAGAGCGCGCCCATGATCGAGCCGCTGGAACCGAGCTTGACGAAGAAAGTGCCGACGATCGAGGTGAGAATGCAGGCGCCGCAGATGGCCAGGGGATAGAGCATGGCCGCGCCGAGAACGTCGGTGCCACCGAAGAAGATGGCGGCGAGGACCATGGTGGCGACCACGGTCACCGCATAGGTCTCGAACAGGTCGGCGGCCATGCCGGCGCAATCGCCGACATTGTCGCCGACGTTGTCGGCAATGGTGGCCGGATTGCGTGGATCGTCCTCGGGAATGCCGGCTTCAACCTTGCCGACAAGATCGCCGCCGACGTCGGCGCCTTTTGTGAAGATGCCGCCGCCGAGACGGGCGAAGATCGAGATCAGCGAGGCGCCGAAGCCGAGCGAAACAAGCGAGTCGATGACGACGCGATCGTTTGGCTGCAGACCCATGAACTGGGTCAGGATCAGGTAGTAGATCGAGACGCCGAGCAGGGCCAGGCCAGCAACCAGCATGCCAGTGATGGCGCCCGACTTGAAGGCGATCTCGAGACCGGCAGCGAGGCTGTTGGAAGCCGCCTGCGCGGTACGCACATTAGCGCGCACCGAGACGTGCATGCCGATGAAGCCAGCGGCACCCGATAGAACGGCGCCGATCAGGAAGCCGATGGCGGCGGTGATCGAAAGCAGCCACCAGGCAAGCAGCAGGACCACGACGCCGACGATGGCGATGGTGGTGTACTGGCGCGCCAGATAAGCCTGAGCGCCTTCGCGGATGGCCGCGGAAATTTCCTGCATGCGTGCATTGCCCTGATCGGCCGCGAGGACCGAACGTGTCGCCCAGATGGCGTAAAGGACTGAAAGCAGACCGCAGGCGATGACAGCTGAAATTATGGTCATTGCCGAATTTTCCTCGATTGGTGGCCCAAAAGAACCCCTCCCCGGGCCGTTGAGACAGGGGACGAATTTTCCGCAACCGGAATCCGTCCCTTCGCAGCGGCTTATGCGAAACAGGGCTCGGAACGTCAAGATATTGTTCCGTTCCTGTCCGGCTTTCGCCCAAAAGATCCCGGGTTTCGCCCAAAAGGCTGGACGGCAGCGCCTGTCGACACTGCCATCCGGTTAGATCGGTTGAAATCGGCGAACAGTGGTCAGGCTTTACGCGGGTCGCCGTCCGGCTGGACGACGAAGACCAGCACCAGCAGCATGGTGATGTAGAATTTGAACGCCGCCTCCTGACCATTCCAAGTCGAAGACTGCCACATGGCGAACCACTCGCCGCCAACGACCATGAAGCCGAAATACCAAACGAGGAAGCCCATTGTGGCGGCAATGATGGCGAACTTCTTGGCATCGTTGAAAGCCTGTCCGCTGGCGTTGCGCGCCTGCCAGAGTTGCCAGGCGGCGATTAGGTAAAGCAGGCAGGTCAGCGCCTCGCCAATGATGATCAGCCAGTAGCCAGCCGTCCACAGCGACGGGTTGGTGATCGAGCGGTACATCAGTGCATTGCCGGGAAAGGTCGTATCCATGCTCAGCACATGCTGGACAAAGGCGAAGTTTGAGCCGTAATCGGTGATGTTGCCGAAGGCGACGAGGAAGGCGAAAGCCGCCAGACACAAACACATGACGATCTTGGAGAAACGCGCGGTCATGGCAAGAACTCCTGCTGAAAGATCGGGGCATCGCACTCATCAATCGCCGAGTCCCGAAGATCGCGCAACGGGTGGGCCAGTGATCATCGTGCTCACAGCCATTGCGAGATATTATGTCGGCAAGCAAGACATTGCCGAGACTGTCGAAGCCCTCGATCTCGACAGTGATTGCGCGGTGGGCGACTTGGTCTCTGTGGTTAGAGCCGACACACAGCACGATTTCGCCATCATCCGCCGCCGCTGGATCACCGGCGAGACTGGCACAACGCTGGAACTGACGCTCGATCATCCGACGCGGTCGACCGGCCACTGAAAAAAGAGCGAACTTCGCCCCGAGACGCTACTCGGGCTCGCGTCCCATGCGCCGGGCGGTGTAGCGCTCGACCGCCGACAGCCCGTCATAGATCAGCACGGCAAGGGCGGCGACGATCAGGCCACCCTGCAGGATGAAGGCGAGGTTGTTCGACAGCAGGCCTGCGATGATCACCTCGCCCAGTGTCCTCGCCGCTACCGTCGAGCCGATGGTCGCGGTGGCGAGGCTGATCACCACCGACAGCCGGATACCACCGAGAATGATCGGCGCGCTGAGCGGCAGCTCGACCTTGACCAGTCTTTGCCAGCCGGTCATGCCGGCGCCACGCGCCGCCTCGACTACGTTGGCCGGCAGCGTCGTCAGGCCGGTCAGCGCATTCTCGAAGATCGGCAGCAGTCCGTAGAGAAACAGCGCAATCAGCGTCGGCTTTTCGCCGAAGCCGACGGCCGGCACGGCAAGCGCCAGCACCGCCACCGGCGGAAAGGTCTGGCCGATATTGACCAGGCTGCGCGACAGCGGCAGGAATTCGGCGCCGGCTGGCCTGGTGACCAGAATGGCGAGCGCGACCGCAACGATCGTCGCAGCAACCGTCGCGATCAATACGGTCCGCAGATGCAGCAGCGTCAACGTCAAAAGGCTGCCCTGATTGTAGATTACCGGCGCGTTGTTCTCTGTCAGCGGCTTCAGCAGCGGTTCGAACCAGCCGGGATTGGTGACGAAGGCAATAAGCACCACCACCAGGGCAAGCCTGAGCAGCAAGGGAAGCCAGGCTTTCATGCCGGCCTCGCCGCGCGCTTAACCAGCCCGTCCACAGTGACGCGGCCAAGTGGCTTGCCGTCGGTATCTTTCACCGGAAGTGCCGGGCGGCCCGACCACAGGAGTTCGGCGAGCGCGTCGCGTTGGCTGGCGTCACCGGGGATCGCCTCGCCTTCGGCCGTGCCTTTTTCCACCGCGTCGCGCACCCGGCCAAGCGACAACAGCCGGAACGGTTTTTCACTGGCGCCAACCAAGGTCTCGACAAACGCGCTGGCCGGTTTCGCCAGTATCTCGGCCGGCGCGGCATATTGCACTACTTTGCCGCCATCCATCACCGCGATCTTGTCGCCCATGTGAACGGCCTCTTCCATGTCATGGGTGACGAGGATGATGGTAGTGCCGAAGCGTTTCTGGATCGCCAGCAGATCCTCCTGCGCCTTGTTGCGGATGATCGGATCGAGCGCGCCGAACGGCTCATCCATCAACAGCACGTTGGGTTCCGCGGCAAGCGCCCGGGCGACGCCGACGCGCTGCTGCTGGCCGCCGGAAAGCTCATGCGGATAGCGTGACCCGTAGGCTTGCGGGTCGAGCTGGTATAGCGTCATCAGCTCGTCGACGCGGGCCTTGATGCGGTTGGCGTCCCAGCCGAGCAATACCGGCACAGTGGCGATGTTCTGCGCCACCGTGCGATGCGGAAACAGCCCGTGGCCCTGGATGGCATAGCCGATGCTGCGGCGCAGCTCATAATCCGGGACCGAGCGGTTGTCGACGCCGTCGAGCTTGATCACGCCCGATGTCGGCTCGACCAGCCGGTTTATCATGCGAAGCAGCGTCGTCTTGCCGGAGCCGGAGGTGCCGACGATGACGGCGATGCTGCGCGGCTCGATTACTATCGACACGTCGTCGACGACTGTCGTCTCGCCGAAGCGCTTGGTGACGCCTTCGATCTCGATCATGCCGTTTCAACCCTGCGCTTGCTGGCGCTCATTTCGATCACTGCATCGAGGATGATGGCAGCGGCGAAGGCCAGCACCACCGTCGGAACAGCACCGAGCAGCACCAGGTCCATCGCCGTCTGGCCGACCCCTTGGAATACGAACACGCCAAAGCCGCCGCCGCCGATCAACGCGGCAATCGTGGCGAGGCCGATATTCTGCACCAGCACGATGCGGATGCCGGTGAGGATCACCGGGAAGGCCAGCGGAAACTCGACGCCGAACAGCCGCTGGCGGTCGGTCATGCCCATGCCGCGCGCTGCGTCGTTGGCGGCACGCGGCACACCGGCAAGGCCGACCACGGTGTTGGCCACTACCGGCAGCAGTGAATAGAGGAACAAAGCGACGAAAGCCGGCGCTGTACCGATGCCGCGAATGCCGAGCGCGGCAGCACCCGGAACATGCGAAGCGACCCAGCCGAGCGGTGCAATCAAGAGGCCGAACAGCGCGATCGAAGGAATGGTCTGGATGATGTTCAGCACGTTGAGCACGCCGGCTCGCAATTTCTCGACGCGGTGGCAGAGGATGCCGAGCGGCAGGCCGATAATCACCGCTGCCGCCAGCGAACCCAGCGCCAGCGTCACGTGCTTGGAGCCTTCCGCCCAAAAACTATCGGCGCGATTGAAATATTCCTTGAGGATCGACAGGCTGTTCCAGCTTCCCGAGACGAGCAGCAGCCCGATCGCCGCGGCGGCGACAACAAGCACGCCGATGCGTACCTGCGGCGACAGGTTCAGCCGCGTAAGCACGTCGGCGAGCAGAAGCGTGAAGGCGAAGATGAGCAGCCAAAAGCCCGAAGCCGGCGAGATACGGGCGAAGGTGTTGCCGGCGGGTGTCAGGAAACTGCCGGCGACGCCGATCAGCAGCGCCAGCGCTGCAAGCGCAACCACACTGGCGGCGAGGCGCAGAGCAAGCGGCGTTTTCAGCAGCGCAATGAGCGCCGCTGCGACGACAATCGCCATCAACAGCGGACCGACCGTCGCAGGCAAAGATTCGAGGATCGAGCGCGCCTCGCCGGGTACGATGCGATTGGCGCGGAAGGTGGCGAATGGCGCCGCAAAAGCCGCATAGGCCGATATCGCCGCGATGACCACGCCGAGCTTGTCGAACCGGATGCGCACGCCCTCCCCCATCGGCCGATCCGGCGCACCTCGAAAGCGGAGCGCCGGAATCGCCTTACTTCAGGAAGCCGTTCTTTTTCAAAAAGTCCTCGGCGACGCCCTTGACCGGCTCGCCGCCAACCTGCACGCGACCATTCAACTCCTGCAACGTGACGAGATCGAGCTTGGCGAACACCGGCTTCAGCAGCGTCTCGATTTCGGGATGCTCCTTCAGCACCGCCTCGCGGATGATCGGCGCCGGCTGGTAGACCGGCTGCACACCCTTGTCGTCCTCAAGCACGACGAGGCCGGAGGGCGCGATACCGCCGTCGGTGCCATAGACCATGGCGGCGTTGGCGCCGTTGGTCTGGTTGGCTGCGGCGGCAATTGTCGCCGCCGTGTCGCCGCCCGACAGCGTGATCAACTGGTCCGGCTTCAGCGTGAAGCCATAGGTCTTCTGGAAAGCGGGCAGCGCGGCCGCCGAATTGACGAACTCGGCGGAGGCCGCCAGCACCACCTTGCCGCCGCCCGAGACATACTTGCCGAAGTCGGAAAGGGTGACGAGCTTATTGGTATCCGCGACCTCCTTGCGCAGGGCGATCGCCCAAGTATTGTTCGCCGGTGACGGTGACAGCCAGACGATCTTGTTGGCGTCGTAGTCGAGCTTCTTGGCAGTCTCGTAGGCCTTGGCGGCGTCTTTCCACACCGGATCGTCGGCCTTCTCGAAGAAGAAGGCGGCGTTGCCGGTGTATTCCGGATAGATGTCTATCTCGCCGGCTGTAATCGCCTTGCGCACCACAGGTGTGCCGCCGAGTTGGATGCGGTCGGTGGTCTGGATATTGTTGGCGTTCAGCACCAGTTGGATGATATTGCCGAGCACGCCGCCCTCGGTGTCGATCTTCGACGACACCACCACCTGGGCACTCGCCGAGGCCAACGCAACTCCGAGCGCCAGTACAGCGCCGGCCAGAACCTTGATTGAAAACATCTCACAAATCCCTTGCTGTGAACCGGAATACGGCTGCCGCATATGAGCATGGCTTCGATGCCCCGTCGGGGTACACGGTTTCATAAGAAAGGGGATGGGCGCAATAATTTTGTTCGGATGCGAGTGACTCCGCCGTTGCCTCGTCCCGACAGCGTGACGTCAGCTGGCCGCGCGCAAGCCCGTCATCTTCAACACGCCCAGTGCCACGAAGCACAGCACGACGACCGGGAAAATCATCCAGTTCAACATCTCCCAGCCCCAGGCATTGTAGACCGCCCCCGACATCAGCGAGGCGAAGGCGACGGAGCCGAACAGGACGAAATCGTGAAACCCCTGGACCTTGCCTTTTTCGGATGACTGGTAGCTGTCGGCCACCATGGCGGTGGCACCGATGAAGCTGAAGTTCCAGCCAAGGCCGAGCAGGATCAGCGCCGTCCAGAACTGCCACAGTGCCAACCCTGACAGCGCCACTATGGCGCAGCCAATCAGCAGCACCAGGCCGATGGCCAGGATCCGCTCAGCGCCGAAGCGATAGATCAGCGACCCCGTGAAGAAGCTCGGCGCGAACATCGCCATCACATGCCAGGAAATGCCTAGCGTGGCGTCGTCGGTCGAAAGGCCGCAGCCCACCATGGCCAGCGGCGCGCCCGTCATGACGAAGCTCATCAGCGCGTAGCTGCCGACGGCGCAAAACAGCGCTGCGACGAAGCGCGGCCTGGTGACGATTTCCGAGAGCGGCCGGGCGTCGCTGTCGGCGATTTCCACCTTGTCGGTTGCCTTGGCCGGGATGCGCAACAAAGAGAGAATGGCGGCGCCGACCGCCGCCAGCACCAGGATGGACGCAAACGAGCCGGCAAACTTCACCGGCGAGAACAGGTCGCCGGTGAAGATGACGATCTGCGGTCCAAGGATGGCGGTGACGATGCCGCCGGCCAGCACGAAGGAGATGGCGCGCGCCTTGAATTCAGGCGGCGCATTGTCGGCGGCGGCAAAGCGGAACTGCTGGACGAAGGCGCCTCCGATGCCGATCACGGCCAAGCCGAAAGCGAATAGCCAGAAGCTGGCATGAAACAGCGCCAGCGTGGCGACCAGCCCGCCAAGCGCCGTGACCGCTGTGCCGGTCATGAAGCCGTCGCGCTGGCCGAGCCGGCGGATGATCGCCGCGGCCGGCAAGGAACCGAGCGCCACGCCGACATTGAAACCGGTGATCGGCGCGGTTGCCAGCGACTTGTCAGCATCGAGCAGGTACTGCCCCGCCAATCCGCCCATGGAAATGGCGATGGGTGCGGCCGAGCCGATGATCGCCTGCGAGGCTGCGAGGATGAAGGCGGTGCGACGCGCTTCCTTGCCCGCCCCAACGGCGACGATAGCAGTCATGAGGCGTCCTTGCCGCGGCCCTCGCCACGCACCCGGCGCGACACGCGATCAAGCACCGCATTGACCAGTTTAGGCTCGTCTTCCTCGTAAAATGCCTTGGCGATGTCGACATATTCGGAGACGATAACCGCCACCGGCACGTCCTCGCGCTGCATCAGCTCGTAGACGCCGGCGCGCAATATGGCGCGCAATGTGGAATCGAGCCTCGACAGAGGCCAGTCCTCGGTCAGCGCCTGTCGGATGACTGGATCGATGGTCTTCTGGTGCTCGACAACGCCGGCAAGAATGGCGCGAAACCATTGCGCGTCGGCCTCGCGATAGAGCGCGCCGTCGACTTCCTTGCCGAGCCTGAACGCCTCGTACTCGGCGGTGATCTCGAAGACGCCGCTGCCGGCGACATCCATCTGGTAGAGCGCCTGCACGGCGGCCAGACGGGCAGCACCGCGCTTGTTGGCGTGGCGCACCGTGGGCTGGCCGGGCGAAGCGGGTTCGCTCACGAGGGCGCTCCCAGCTGTTCCTTTAGAGCGATCATGGTCAGCGCCGCACGCGCGGCAAAGCCGCCCTTGTCGCCTTCCGAACGCCTGGCCCGTGTCCAGGCCTGTTCGTCGTTTTCGGTGGTCAGGATGCCGTTGCCGATGCAGACCGCATCCTGCACGGACAGGTCCATCAGGGCACGGCTGGATTCATTGGCGACGATATCGAAATGATAGGTGTCGCCGCGGACCACCGTGCCGAGGGCGACGAAGCCGTCATAGTTCGTCCCGCCTTCGGAGGCACCGTCGAGCGCGAAGGAAATCACCGCCGGGATTTCGAGCGAGCCCGGAACGGTGACGACATCGTATGTCGCGCCCGCTTCCTCGAGGGCCTTTGTCGCGCCTTCGAGCAACGCGTCGGCAAGGTCGTCGTGAAAGCGCGCCTCGATGACAAGAACGTGGGCCTTCTTCTTCGGACGGATGAACGCTTTGCCGTGTTGGGATGTGCCTGCCATAGATGTCTCCGGGGATCGCCGGTGACTTAGGCCGAAGCCGGTTTGATCGCAAGCGGAAGATTGCCGAAGGAACTTTCAAGGCCAACTCGGCGGCGGTCGCACCAGGGAATGGGCTTTATGGACGAGCGCCTCAAAGCCCCTCTTTAGCCGCCTCCACCAGTCGCGCCGCATAGCGGGCCATGGTGTCGATCTCGAGATTGACGCGATCGCCGACCTGGCGTTCGCCCCAGGTGGTGACCGTCAGTGAGTGGTGGATCAACAGCACGTCGAAGCGGCTGCCTTCGACCTTGTTGACGGTCAGCGAAGTGCCGTCGAGTGCGACGGAGCCCTTGGGCGCGATGAATTTGGCCAGCTCTCGCGGTGCATCCAGAGTGAAGCGAACGGCGTCACCGTCCTCCTTGCGCCCCACGATCTCGGCCATGCCGTCTACATGGCCTGAAACGATATGGCCGCCAAGCTCGTCGCCGATCTTCAGCGCCCGCTCCAGGTTGATGCGCGTGCCGGATTTCCAGCCCATCGCGGTCGTCAGCCTGAGTGCTTCTTCCCAGGCCTCGACCTCGAACCAGCGCTCGTTGGCGCCGTCTTCCGGCAATCCCGTCACCGTCAGGCAGACGCCGCCACAGGAAATCGAGGCACCGATGGCAATGGTCTGCGGATCGTAAGCGGTGTCGATACGCAAACCGACGCCTTCCCTGAGCGGCTTCACGGCAGCGACGGTGCCGACATCGGTGACGATTCCAGTGAACATTAGTTTGGCCCCGTGAACATCAGTTCGGTCCTAGATGTCTCTTATCCATTCCGCATATGTATCTTCGCCGAAACGCATGTTGCGCAATTTGCGAAATCCCGGCGGGATATTGTTGGCATCGACTGGCGATGCAATGCCGTCCCCGCCGATCGCATCCGGCCCCTGAAACAGCACGATGCGGTCGACCACTTGTTCGGCGAGGAAGGCCTTGGCGATCTTGGCGCCGCCCTCGATCAGCACGCTGGCCATGCCGAGTGCCGCCAGATCCTCGAGCAGTTCCGGCAGCGCAATATCGCCTTCATACGTCTCAGTGCCGATGAAGCGCACGCCGGCGCGTTCGAGCGTGGCGCGCCGGTGCGGATCGGCCTCGGCGCAGGCAGCGACATAGAGCGGCACACGGTCGACGCCGGCGACCAGTTTCGAAGTCTCGGGTAACCTGATCTGACGGTCGAGTACGATGCGCGCTGGCGAACGGCTCTCCAGTCCCGGAAGCCGAACCGTCAGCGCCGGATCGTCCTCCAGTGCCGTGCCGATGCCGATCAATATGCCATCGGCTTCGGCGCGCATCAGATAGACTTCGCGTCGGGCGATATCGCCGGTGATGGAGACCTGTCCCTCGCCTTTCACGCCGATCTTGTTGTCGCTCGAAAGCGCAAGTTTCAGGATCACTTCCGGGCGTTTTTTCAGAGATCGAATTAAATAGCCGGCCATCTGCTCCGCAGCCTCGGCCGCCAACACTTTTTCCACCACTTCGACGCCGGCGGCACGCAAGATTGCATAGCCCTTGCCGGAAACACGCGGGTCAGGATCGCTGGCAGCGCCGACCACACGCGCCACGCCGGCACTGACCAGCGCATTGGCGCAAGGCGGCGTGCGGCCGTGATGGGCGCAGGGCTCCAGCGTTACATAGGCGGTGGCGCCGCGCGCCAGTTCGCCGGCCTCTGCCAAAGCCTCGGTCTCGGCATGCGGCCGGCCGCCGACGGCGGTGACGCCGCTGCCGACGATCATCGGCCCGTCGCCGTCATCGCGCACGATCAGCGTGCCGACGGAAGGGTTGGTCGAGGTCCGCCCGGCATTCTTGCGCGACAGCCTGAGGGCTGCCGCCATATAGCGGCGATCGAGGACCTCTTGTTCAGCCGTGCTGCGTCCGGACCCTGCCATGCTCAGCTGGCGTCCTCTTCGCTCTTCAGCTCTTCGCCCCTGGGCTCGTCGGCTTTGAGCTCGTCGCCTTTGAGTTCGCCCAACACGTCGTGGAAATCCTTGGCCTCGCGGAAATTGCGGTAGACGGAGGCAAAGCGCACATAGGCGACATCATCGAGCGACTTAAGCGCCTCCATGACCAGCCGGCCGACTTCCCCCGAGGCCACCTCGGTCTCGCCCGAGCTTTCGAGCTGGCGCACGATGCCGGTCACCGCCCGATCGATACGTTCCGGGTCGACATTGCGCTTGCGTACCGCGATCTCGACAGAGCGCAGCAACTTGTCGCGGTCGAACGGCACCTTGCGTCCAGACTTCTTCACCACGACGAGATCGCGCAATTGGACGCGCTCGAAAGTGGTGAAGCGGCCGCCGCAATCCGGGCAGACGCGCCGCCTGCGGATCGCTGCACCGTCTTCGGCAGGGCGCGAATCCTTCACCTGCGTATCTTCGGACTGACAGTAGGGACAGCGCATGGAGAGCCTTCGGTTCGCGATTCTCGTAGTGCGAACGGCTTAGAGGTTTTTGCCACGATGGCAAAGTATGGCCGATGACCGATCGCGTCTCAGAGATAGCGAGGCACGAGGAAAATTGCGAGAGCGGCAATTAGTTGGACGGCAATACGCCAATCAGGGAGCGACGTCGCCGGTCGGGAAGCCGCAGGACGTGCCGAGATAGCGATAGGCCTTGGTGAAGCCGTCCATCGATATCGTCGCGACCGGCTTGTCGGCGAAGCTGACATCGAGGGCGCTGGTACGGCGCATGGCACGCAGTATGGCAACCGTGGTCTCGGGTTTGTTGTCCATCATCCACTGTCCGTCGGCGATAATATGAAAACCAGCCTTGATCTTGTCGTTGACGTCGCGGAACACCGCCGGGATGTTGTCCCCCTTGGGCAAGTCACTGTTTCTCACGGCGATGATGAGGCTCGGATAGCCCTCGGGTGGCAGTACGTCGCCATTCGAGATGGCCAGCGTGAGGGTGCCACTGGTGCCGTTAGCGTCGAAAAAGACCGTCGAGGCGGCGCAGGTCTTGCGCACGTCCTCACCGGTGTTGACCTCGTCCACCGTGGTGGACCACCTGCCGAAGGTTTCTGTCTTGGGTGCTGCCGGCGTCGGCTCGGTCTGCGCCAAGGCCGCGCCGAGTAGCTGAGAGGTGGCTAAGGTGAGCAAGGCAGCGCCAACACTGGTGAAACGGAAAATTCGCATCATCATCAAGCGTCTCCGAGATGCAGCCGTGGCCAGTTGATCGGCGCCGTCACAGTTGGGGGACCGACGCCCTGCGTCAACCAAGATACGGGTAAAGCGGAAAACGATCCGTCAATGCCGCCACCTTGGCCTTCACGGTTGCCTCGACGGCCGCGTTGCCTTCGTCGGAATTGGCGACCTTCAGTCCATCCAGCACTTCGGCGATCAGCTTGCCGATCTCGCGGAACTCGGCCTGACCGAAGCCGCGCGTGGTGCCGGCCGGCGTGCCGAGCCGAACGCCCGATGTCACGAAAGGCTTTTCCGGATCGAAGGGGATGCCGTTCTTGTTGCAGGTGATGTTGGCGCGGCCAAGGGCAGCCTCGGCGCGCTTGCCGGTGGCGTTCTTGGGACGCAGGTCGACCAACATCAGATGGTTGTCGGTGCCGCCGGAGACGATGTCGAGACCGGTTTCCTGCAGACTGGAGGCCAGCGCCTTGGCATTGGCGACGACGCTCTCCGCATAGATCTTGAAGCTCGGCTTCAGCGCCTCGCCCAGAGCCACCGCCTTGGCGGCGATCACATGCATCAGCGGTCCACCCTGCAGGCCGGGGAAGACGGCCGAATTCATCTTCTTGGCAATATCCTCGTCGTTGCAAAGGATCATGCCGCCGCGCGGCCCGCGCAGCGATTTGTGCGTCGTGGTGGTGACCACATGGGCATGCGGCAGCGGCGACGGATGCATGCCGCCGGCGACCAGGCCGGCGATGTGGGCCATGTCGACCATCAGATAGGCACCGATCGAATCGGCGATCTCGCGAAAACGCTTCCAGTCCCAGACACGTGAATAGGCTGTGCCGCCGGCCAGGATCAATTTCGGCCTGGTCTCATGGGCGGTCTTCTCGATCGCATCCATGTCGAGCAGATGATCGTCCCGGCGTACGCCATAGGAGACGACCTTGAACCATTTGCCGCTCATATTGACCGGCGAGCCATGTGTCAGGTGTCCGCCGGAATTGAGGTCGAGGCCCATGAAGGTGTCGCCGGGCTGCAGCAACGCCAGGAACACCGCCTGGTTCATCTGGCTACCGGAATTCGGCTGGACGTTGGCGAAGTTGCAGCCGAACAGCTTTTTCGCGCGTTCGATGGCCAGTTCCTCGGCGACATCGACGAATTGGCAGCCGCCATAGTAGCGCTTGCCCGGATAGCCCTCGGCATATTTGTTGGTCATGATCGACCCCTGTGCCTCGAGCACGGCACGCGAGACGATATTTTCCGAGGCAATCAGCTCGATCTCGTGGCGCTGGCGGCCGAGTTCGTTGCGGATTGCGCCGAAAATCTCGGGGTCGGCATCGGCAAGCGTGGTTTCGAAAAAGGATTCGAATTTGTTCGACACTGCCGCTGCTGTTGCCATGGGCTGAAATCCTCAAGGTTCGGGGTCTGTCGCGCCATTAACACAGTTGCTTTCGGCCCGCCACGTTTGCAGCGCGAAATTTGCTGGCCGGATTGCGCCAGAGAGACTGGCAGCCTCTATTTCCTTGCCTGCCGGCCCTTCAGCAGGGCCTCGGTGAGCGTGATCTCGGTGAACAGCGCCTGCATCGTATGGTCGTTAATCTGGCCGCTGCGAAACATTGCGCGAACCGCTGCGCGTTCGGCCTCAATGCCCGCCAGCCTCAATTCGAGCTCCAGCCGTCCGGCCTCGCGGGCCTCGGCGCGCGCCTCGTCGGCCTCGTCGGAGGCAGCGATGCGGCGACGGTAGCCGGCGACGATGCTATCGGCGGCGGCAAGCCGGGCGCCGGGTATTTCCCCTTCATCGCCGTCGGTCGCGCCGGCCATGCTCTCGATGCGGGCGATGGCGGCGTTGGCCGCGCCCACGCGCGCAAGACGCTCCTCGGCAGCGCCAGGATCCTCGCCCGGCTCGACCAGCCCCCGTGCCACCTTGGGCAAGGCAAGGCTGGCTATGAGCAATGAGCAGATGATGACGCCTGCGGCGAGGAAGATCACCACGTCGCGCGCCGGAAAGGGCGAACCATTCGGCATGGTGAGCGGCAGCGACAGGATGCCGGCCAGCGTGATGGCGCCGCGCACGCCGGCAACAGAGCCGGCGATCCGGACGCGCAGCCCGAACGGCTCGGCCTTCTGCTCGCGTAATCGCGCCGAGACGCGCGTCGCGATGTCGCCGACCCAGATCCACAGGAAGCGCAGCCCGATCAGGCATAGTGTCAGCGCGACCACCGTGGCGATTGGCTGGATGACCGGATAGCGGCTGCCGAGCTCAGGCGGCACGTTGCCGATGATTTCGGGAAGCTGCAACCCGAGCAGGATGAACAGCGCGCCGTTGAAGACGAAGGATAGCGTCGTCCACAGCGATACGGTCTGTATGCGCGCCGAGACGCCGAGAAAGCGGAAAATCCCGGAGCCGCCGGTGAGCACTCCGGCCGTGACCGCCCCCAGAATGCCCGAGGCGCCGACATTCTCGGCGCCGAGATAGGCGATGAACGGCAGCAGGACCATGACCAGCACCTGCGCCTCGGACGGCACGCCGCCGATACGGTTCAGCAATTGCAGCACCTTGGCGGCGACGAACAAGGCAGCCACGCCGGCCAGGATGCCGGCAGCGACGGCATAGAGGAAAGTCACGGATGCCGCGACGAAGGAGAAGCTGCCGGTCAAGGCAGCTGCCACCGCAAAGCGGAACATCACGAGGCCCGACGCATCGTTGAGCAGCGCCTCGCCCTCCAGGATGTGCATCAGCCGGGCCGGGACCAGGCTCTTGTCGACGATCGAGGAGACGGCCACCGCATCGGTGGGCGACAGCACCGCAGCAAGTGCGAAAGCGACGACGAGCGGGATGCTCGGGACAAGCCAGTGCAAAGCGTAGCCGAAGCCGACAATGGTGAAGAAGACCAGCCCGATGGCGAGGTCGAGGATCGGCCCGCGCAGCGCGATCAGTTCGCGCTTGGGCGCACCATAGGCGTCGCTGAACAGCAGCGGTGGGATGAACACTAGCAGGAACAGCTCGGGATCGATCTCGACATGCATGCCGCGCACCGGCCAGGCGAGCGCTGCACCGATGGCGATCTGCAGTACCGGCAGCGGCACCCGCACCAGCCGGACCAGCGCGCCCGAAACGGCGACGAAGATGAGCACGACCAGAATGAACATTGCGACATGCATGATGCGATTTCCGACTACAGCGCCGCGTCCTTTTTCCGGCAATCGGCCCAGCAAAGCTTTCCGCGAAAGACTCGGCAACGAAAAAGGCCGCCTTCCGGCGGCCTTTTGCAAATGAACTCAGCTGCTTAGAGCGCGGATGTGATCTGCAGCTCGTTGGCTCCGTCGAGGCCGTAAATGTCGTCACGGAACTGGACCACGCCCGGCCCTGTCGACCAGGCCGAGACGTAGAGAAAATAAACCGGCACCGGATTGGTGACCTGCACCGGCGTGTTCTCCCCGGTCTTGATCGCCGCCTCGAAATGCTGGCGATCCCAGCCCGGTGTGTCGCGCAGAATCCAGGTGACGAGGTCGCGCACGTTCTGAACCCGCACGCAGCCAGAGGAATCGAAGCGCATCAGCTTGCCGAACAGGCTCTGCTGCGGCGTGTCGTGCATGTAGACGCCGTCCGGGCTGGGAAAATTGATCTTGACTGAGGCCATCGCGTTGCCGGAACCGGGATCCTGGCGGAAGCGGTATTTGGCGGCATCATCGGTCGACCAGTCGACCGTCATTGGGTCGACCTCGCTGCCGTCCGGCGCAAACAGGCGGATATGGCTGTCCTTGAGATAGTTGGGGTCCTTCCGCATCAGCGGAATGATATCCTTGCGCACGATCGAGACCGGCGCGTTCCAGTACGGATTGACGATGATTTCGTTGATCTTGGAATTGACGATCGGCGTCTGGCGATCGATCTTGCCGACGATTGCGGTGTGGCGCAGCACAACGCGGTCGTTCTCGACAGCCTCGATCTGCGCCGCCGGGATGTCGACCAGAACATAGCGGTTGCCAAGCGTGCCGGCCCGCTCACGCAGCCGTTGCAGATTGGTCTGGAGCTGACCAAGCCGAACCGGCGCCGACACGTTCATTGCCGCGAAAGTATATTTGCCCGTGGTTCCGTCGGCCGGCAAGCCGTGACGCAACTGGAAGCGCTTGAGCGCCGAGTCGACGTACGAATCGAACGCTTCCGAGAGCCCGGCGCTCTGCGCCAGATCGCCCGATATCATCAAGCGCCTGCGCAGCGGCACCACATCGGGATCCTCGACGCCAAGCTGCAGCTTCTTGGTGTCTGGAACCTGTTCCCAGCCGCCTTGCGCGACGATATTCTGATACTGCATGATCGCCTGCTCGGTGAAGGACACCGTCTGCAGGCTGAAGATCGGCAGCGTCGAGGCAACCTTGCCGCCTTCGCTGGCACGCGCATCGAATTGGTCGTCCCAATTGCCGCGCGCCGAGGATTTCAGGATATCCCCGATCACATCCTGTGCACTGGCGCGGCCGGCGACCATTGCGGCTGCGAGCGCGGAGGCTCCTGAAAGGAAGAAACGGCGGCTGGTTCTCATGGACGTTCCAGACATTCTTGCTACAATTCAACCCACCGGGCGGTCTCGCCCGCACTCTAGAGTTGGCTTCTTAACAATTAGCCAACCATGGCCCGCATCACTTCGGTGTAAAACCACATGGGAAGTGACTTGAGCACAGGACAAATGCACGGCTTTGGCCCCAGCATCACCCGCATCTTCGGTTCCATTGGAATATGGCGGCAACGTGGCTGTTGCTCGAATTTGGATCGGCCGGCCTGACGAAACGGCAAGACCGGTGCTTTTCGGCACCGGCCTTTGGTCCACTCCGCGGCAGCACTTCCGTAGTCCAGCTTCAAATCTAGATGCGGCGGATGCGATTACATCCGGTAGGCGATGGTATCGTTCCAGAACCGATCCAGGCGCTGCAGGGCGCGGTTCATCTGCTTGAACTCCTCCGTGTTGATGCCGCCAACCTGCTCGATCGAACCGACATGGCGCTCGTAGAGGCCGGCGACGACTTCCGCCACCTCATTGCCCTTCGGCGTCAGCGAAACCCGCACCGAACGGCGGTCGATGCGCGAGCGCTGGTGGTTGATGAAGCCGAGATCGACCAGCTTCTTCAGATTGTAGGAGACGTTCGAGCCGAGATAGTAGCCACGCGAGCGCAGTTCGCCGGCGGTCAGCTCCGAATTGCCGATGTTGAACAGGAGCAGCGCCTGGATGGCGTTGATGTCGGAGCGACCGTTGCGGTCGAATTCGTCCTTGATCACATCAAGCAGACGGCGATGCAGCCGCTCGACCAGCTGCAGCGATTCCATGTACAGCGAACGGATCGCCTCGCGGCGGTCATCGGATACGTTGGCGGTCTTCGCCGCCGGACGCGAATTGATCATTGTCTTTGCCTCTCGTTTGTCGCCCGGTGATTTTTTGTTCTTCACCTTGACCGCGACACTATCGAATACTCATAAAATTCGACTTAAACGCCAAGGCTAACAAGAGCTTACCGGTAAGGGGTTTCGAAAGAGGCTTAACGGACGGTCACCCGAGCAAGGATAATTAACCTAAAGATTTAGCCAACGATCCTGGCCGGAATTGCTATCGCCGGGGTTGCCGCTTCTGGATCCAGATCACCACGCGGAACACTATGTAGAGCAGCGCCACCGCAAGGTGCGAGGCGACGATCAGCGGCCGGTGGCCGAACAACTCGGGGAAGCCAGCATACATGACGCACTCGGTCACCGCGCAGATGAACCAGATCACCGGCCCCCAGGACGCCAGCATCCACAGGCCGGCGGCAGCGAACGGAAAAAACACCGCCAGCACCACCGCCGCCACCTGCCAGTGTACCGGCATCAGGTCGAAGCGCCACAACGGGCCGGGGTAAAAGCCGATCAGCCGGATCCAGTACAAGATGCCGAACAGCAGACAGTAGCCGGCGATGACGCGCTGGAACCAGGCGAAGATGACCTCGATCGTCGAGGGCTGCAGCACCACGCGTCTCGAGGCGACCTCGCTCACAGCTTCAGTTCCCGTTCGCCGAGCGATGCGAAATAGGCGTCGACGTTGGCGGCGCTGACGTCATCGATACCTGCCGGCCGCCATTGCGGCGTCGAGCCTTTATCGATGATGGCGGCGCGGATACCTTCATAGAAGTCGTGCCCGGCAAGCATGCGGTTGAGGATACGGAACTCCATTTTCATGCACTCGTCCATCGACAACGTCTGCCCGGCGCTAATCTGGCGCCATGCAACATGCAGGCTGGTCGGTGAACGTGTGCGGATGGTGGCCAGCGTCTTTGCCGCGAACTCGTCGGCAGCGGCTGCCCGCTCCAGACTGGCGACGATATCGGCCAGCGACGGCTGCGCGAAATGCCGGGCGATGGCTTCCAGCGTCGGCCTGTCGGTCTCGCGCCTGGCCGGGACGAAGCAGCCGCGCAGCACCGATTCCGGGTCGCCGCTTTCCGCCAGACGGTCGAGGAAGCCGGCCTGGTCCTCCGCCTTGATCGTATGGGTGGCGAGGCCCGAGCACAAAGCATCGCCATAGCGGATGCGGTTGCCGGTCAGCGCCAGATACATGCCGAAGCTGCCGCCGAGATCCGGCAACAGATGGCTGGCGCCGACATCCGGGAAAAAGCCGATGCCGACCTCGGGCATGGCAAACTGGGCGTTTTCGGTCAGCACTCGCTGCGAACCATGGAAGGAGATACCTACGCCGCCGCCCATGACGATGCCGTCGATCACCGCGACATAGGGTTTCTTGAAGCGGGCGATGCGGGCGTTCAGCCGGTATTCATCGGCGAAGAAATCGACCGGAGGCCTTCCTGCGCGGCCGGCTTCGTAGATGTGGAGGATGTCGCCGCCCGCCGAAAATGCCCTGCCCTCGGCCTTGACGACGACAACGTCGACGCCGTCGTCGCGCTCCCAACTGCGCAGCGCCTTGTCCAGCGCCTTGACCATGCGGTGGGTTACGGCATTGAGCGCCTGCGGCCGCGTCAGCGTGACGACGCCAGCCCTGCCCAATCTTTCGAAGCGAATCTCGTCGCCTCCGCCAAAATCCATCGCCAGAGAATCCCTCCCCGCGCCCGCCGGGAGTGAAGTGCTAAAGCGTGGCGCATGGCCGCGTCAATGGCGGCGGCCAATCCGCTGCATGGTCGTCGGCGTCACCCAGTGCTAATGCTGGCGCTTTGAACCGGAAGGTTGAACCATGCCTTGGTTGCCGCGCCTTGCTGTTATGGTGGTCGGCCTGATCGCTGCGAACACTCCTCCCGTATCGGCCGAAACCGTCGACGAGCTCTATCAATCGCAGACCATCGTCACCGGCCAGGGCGAGGTCAACAGGCAGATCGGCTTCAAGGCCTGCCTCGATGCGGTGCTGGTTCGTGTGTCCGGCGATCAGCGGCTGCCGAAGAGAACTGAGATGGCGGCGCTGCGCGACAAGGCCGGCAGCTTCGTTGCCGAATTCCGCTATCGCGACCGTCTCGAAGGCATTCCAATCCATGACGAACAAGGCACCCATGACCGGCCGCATGATCTCACTTGTCTGTACAGGCCTGACGTTATCGATCCGGTGCTTGCCGCGCTTGGCAGCAAACCATGGCTTGGCGAGCGGCCACGCCTGGCAATTTTCCTGGCGGCGGAGCAAGGCACAAGGCAGTTCGTGCTGACCGCCGACGATGAGCGCGGGGCGGCGATGCGCGAATCCTTCGTCAATGCCACCGGTCCGCTGGTCATGCCGATTGTGTTTCCCGAAGCGTCACTGCTGTCGGCCTCGAAGCTTGACGACCAGGCCCTGCGCCATGCCGATATCACGACGCTGGACCAGCTTGCCAGGAAGGCCGGAGCCGACCAGGCGCTCGCCGGCAGTATCGTCTGGAGCGACAAGGAACTGGGCTGGATAGCCGACTGGCGGCTTGCCTTGAATGGCAAGAGCTACAATTGGCAAGTGCGCGGCGTCAGCTTCGACGAGGCATTCCGCGTCGCCATGCGGGGTGCTGCGCAGATCCTGTCGGGCAATGGCCAACCAGAATAGCGCCCGACAGGACCCTGGCACAATCGTGTCGCATTGGTCAGCAGCGGAGGCTCGTGGTAAAAGCCGCCCGATCCGGAGTTTTTGCGATGAACAAATTCACCCCTGCAAAGCCTGCCGGCGCGCGCAGCGTCGACGAGATCACCGGCAGCCGGCGTCTGCGGCGCATGCGCAAGGCCGATTGGTCGCGCCGCCTTGTCCAGGAGAACCGGCTCTCGGTCGACGATCTGATTTGGCCGATCTTCGTCGTCGACGGCAGACAAGTGCGCGAACCGATCGCCGCCATGCCCGGCGTGTTCCGCCTGTCGCTCGACCTCGCCGTCAAGGAGGCTGAGCGCGCGGCCAAGCTTGGCATTCCGGCGATCGCCACTTTCCCCAATGTGGAGCTCGGCCTGCGCGATCAGACCGGTTCGCACATCCTCGATCCGGAAAACATCATCAACCGCGCCACCCGCGCCATCAAGCGGGCGGTGCCGGAGATCGGCATCATCACCGACGCGGCGCTTGACCCGTTCACCTCGCATGGCCATGACGGCATCTTGCGCGAGGGCATTATCGTCAATGATGAAACGGTGGAGCAAGTGACGGCGGCGGCCGTCATCCAGGCAGCGGCGGGGGCCGACATCATTGCCCCCTCGGACATGATGGACGGCCGGATCGGTGCCATCCGCGATGCGCTCGACGCCAATGGATTTCAGGATGTGGCGATCATGTCCTATGCGACCAAGTTCGCATCCGCTTTTTACGGCCCCTACCGTGAGGCGGTCGGCACCGCCGGCCTGCTCAAGGGCGACAAGAAGACCTATTATATCGATCACGCCAATTCCGACGAAGCGGTGCGCGAGGCCGAGCAGGATCTGGCCGAGGGCGCCGACATGCTGATGGTCAAGCCCGGCCTGCCCTATCTCGACATCATCCGCCGGCTGAAAGTCGAGTTGCAGATGCCGACCTTTGCCTATCAGGTCTCGGGCGAATATTCGATGATCAAGGCCGCCGCCGCCAATGGCTGGATCGACGGCGAAAAGGCGATGCTGGAATCGCTGCTCGCCTTCAAGCGCGCCGGCTGCGACGGCATCCTGACCTACTTCGCGCCGGAAGTGGCGGCGATGCTCAAGGGGTGATGCGCCTTTGTAGCGTCTACATCGAGTAGTGTTCGTTCGTCCAAAGCGCCACATGGAACGCCGCAGGACATCGCTTCAAGTTTACGCTGCCCCTCGTTGCCCTGCCGGGCATTTCTCCCTGTAAAGTGGCAGGGAGAAAGACGCGTTCGTAAAAGATTTCACCAATCTCCAGCGTTGCAAAAACATCGACGTTGCGGCCAGCCCCTTCTCCCCGTCACTATACAGGGAGAAGCTGCCGGCAGGCGGATGACGGGCGGCGCCGACATTGAGATTGGTTATTCCAACATGATTTGGAAGCGATTGCCCCGCCGGCGATTCAAAATACCGCTTGCAAAATGCAATCAGTTAAGCTACCCCGATAACTGCTTGCATGTCACAATTGGTTATCGAGGAGGCTCCCATGTCCAAGCTTCGCGTCAGCGCCTTCACCCTGTCGATCGACGGCTTCGGCGCCGGTCCCGACCAAGACCTGAAGAACCCGCTGGGTGTTGGCGGAGAAGCCCTGCACGAATGGATGTTCGGCACCCGCACCTTCCGCAAGATGGTCCTCGGCAAGGATGGCGGGACCACGGACACCGACGAGGCGTTCGCGGCACGCAGCTTCGAAAATGTCGGCGCATGGATCCTCGGCCGCAACATGTTTGGGCCGATCCGCGGCGAATGGCCGGATGACAGCTGGAAAGGCTGGTGGGGTGACAACCCACCCTACCACGTGCCGGTCTTCGTGCTCACGCACCATGCGCGTGATCCTATTGTCTTGGAGGGCGGCACGACCTTCTATTTCGTGACCGACGGCATCCACTCAGCGCTGGAGAAGGCGAACGCAGTGGCTGACGGTAAGGATGTACGGCTGGGCGGCGGCGTTTCTACGATCCGGCAATATCTCAAGGAAAAGCTCATCGACGAAATGCATCTGGCGATCTCACCGGTCCTGCTAGGCGCCGGCGAGAGCCTTTTTGCCGGCATCGACATGCCCAAGCTCGGCTATCGCTGCAGCGAGCAGGTCGCGACGCCGAAGGCCACGCATGTCATCATCGAGCGCACCTAGCTTGTTGCAGGGTGCCGCCATGGAGCGGCGCCCTCCTCGCCGCTTTAGTCAGTACTTCTCCGGCACATACAGTTCGCGCGGCAGTACCTGGCGCTCGTATTCGGGATTGAAGACGCGCTTCGGCAGTGTGATCTCCTCGTGCGGCACCTCCTCATAGGGCATCTGCTTAAGGAGATGGTCGATGCAGTTCAGCCGTGCCCGTTTCTTCTTGTCGTTGCCCTCGACGATGAACCACGGGGCTTCCGGGATATTGGTGCGGGCGAACGTTTCTTCCTTGGCCTTGGTGTACTGCTCCCAGCGCACGCGCGACTGGAGGTCCATCGGCGACAGTTTCCATTGCTTCATCGGGTCATGGATGCGCATCAAAAAGCGCATCTGCTGCTCCTCGTCGGTGATCGAAAACCAGTATTTGACAAGCGTAATGCCCGAGCGGACCAGCATGCGTTCGAAATCCGGAACGTCGCGGAAGAACTCCTCGACCTGATCCGGCTGGGCAAAGCCCATTACCCGCTCGACGCCGGAGCGGTTGTACCAGGAGCGGTCGAACAGCACGATCTCGCCGCCGGCCGGCAGATGCGGAACGTAGCGCTGGAAATACCATTGCGACTTCTCGCGCTCGGTCGGCGCCGGAAGTGCTGCGACGCGGCAGATGCGCGGATTAAGCCTCTGGGTGATGCGCTTGACAACACCACCCTTGCCCGCCGAGTCGCGGCCCTCGAAAACCACGACGAGCTTCTTCTTGTGATAGGCGACCCAGGACTGCAGCTTGATCAACTCGGATTGCAGCGTGATGAGATCGCGAAAATACTGCAGGCGGTCGATCGATGGCGGATGCGCATTCTTGTAGATCTTGGCGATCTCCATCGACAGCGCCGGCTCCGAGATTTCCAGCTCATAGTCTTCATCCAGCGTGTCGGCGAGTTCCGCTTCCAGCCAGTCCCTGGCCGGGGAATTCTGTTTTATCTTGGTCATTTACGCTGCTCCGCTTACAGGCCTTGCCGGCCGCTGTCAGGCGCTCTGCCGCCCGGCCCGGCGGCCGGAAATCGAAGCGCTGGACCGATGTTAGTATAGGCCGGCAATGACGGTTTTATTGCAGCCACTACTGCGCTGGCTGTGCGTTTAAATCCGCAAGATGTGATCGAGCTTGCCCTGCGGAACGGGCGACAAGCGGAACGAATTATCCTACAAATAGCCGGTTCATTGAGGGCTGTCGTCTGCAACGCCCTTTCCCGATAAATTGTGAGGATACGACATGGAATACCGCACTCTCGGCCGTTCCGGGCTGAAGGTTTCGACGCTGACCATGGGCACCATGACGTTCGGCGGCGGCGGCGCGTTTTCGGCGGTCGGCAAGACCGATCTCGACGAGGCGCGCCGGATGATCGACCTTTGCATCGATGCCGGCGTCAATGTCATCGACACCGCCAACGTCTATTCGAACGGCGTGTCGGAAGAGATCATCGGCGAGGCGCTCGGCGGCAAGCGCAAGGGCGACGTGCTGATCGCCTCCAAGGCGCGCATGCGGATCGGCGAAGGCCCCAATGATGAAGGCCTGTCGCGCTACCATCTGATCCGCGAATGCGAAAGGAGCCTTAAGCGGCTCAGGACGGATGTCATCGACATCTATTTCCTGCACGAGTGGGATGGCCTGACACCGCTTGAGGAAACCATCACCGCGCTCGACACGCTGGTCGCGCAGGGCAAGGTCCGTTATGTCGGCTGCTCCAATTATTCCGGCTGGCAAGTGATGAAGGGGCTGGGGATCAGCGACCGTCATCACCAGCCGCGCTTCGTCACCCAGCAGATCCATTACACGTTGGAAGCGCGCGAGGCCGAGTATGAATTGTTGCCGATCTCGGTCGACCAGGGGCTCGGCGTGCTGGTCTGGAGCCCGCTTGCCGGCGGATTGCTGTCCGGCAAATACCACCGTGACCAGCCGACCGCCCGCCAGCTCAGCGGCTGGTCGGAACCGCCGATCCGCGACGAGGACCGGCTGTGGCGGATCGTCGACACGCTGATCGATATCGGCGATAACCACGGCGTGTCGGCGGCGCAGGTGGCGCTTGCCTGGCTGCTCGGCCGGCCCGCTGTCAGTTCGCTGGTGATCGGCGGACGAACCGAAGCGCATTTCAAAGACAATATCGCCGCTGCAAGCCTTGTGCTTGCCGATGAGGAGCGCACACGGCTCGATGTGGTCAGCAGGCCGCCCGTGCTCTATCCCTACTGGCACCAGCAATTCACGGCAAAGGACCGGTTCGGGCCGGCCGATCTCGTTCTCGACCGCGACGGCGCCTGAAAAGCCGGGCTCTCCGGACTGCGCCGAGATATGGAGCCCGATCGTGCCTTGCGGTGTTGTGTTTGCGGTCCAATGCTCCTAGGCAAAGGCCAAGCACAACGAAAGGAAACGATATGGCACGAGCACCGAACTACGGTCAGGAACGCAAGGAACGCGACCGGCAGAAGGCCGCCAAGAAGGCGGAAAAGCAGGCTGCCAAGGTCGCAGCCAAGGAGCGATCGAAGCCCGAGGGCGAGAGCGAGTCCCAAACCAAAACCGAAACGACCGAGTGATGACGCCCGGCCTGTCAGGCGGTCCGGGCCTCGGTCAAATCCCGCTATGCCTCAGGCGGGCGCCTTGTCGCTGACGAAGACGTTCACTTCACGAGCGGCGGCAATGAAGGCCCGTCTTGCGTTCATGGCCGGCTTGTCGCCGGCCAGCGCATCATGACAGGCTTGCAACGCTTCGCGGTGCTTGGGGCTGCGCTTGCCGGGCCAATTGTTGAGGAGGTAGTCGGAAGCCTCCCGGGCCGTACGCAAGAGCTGATTGCTTCCCGCCGCGCCCTTGACGGTCACGGGTGTGTCAAATCGGTTGTTTTCCATCGCCGCTCTTACGCCATCGGCATTTGCGAAGCGAGACCGAAAGTAGCATTCTTCGCTCATCTGCTCTTTTCGTGATCAATGGCAGCCGATCCTCACTCAAGCGACGACGGCAAATCCCCGGGCGCGCAGGCCGCGCCGGTCGTTGCGCAGCGAGGTCACCAGCCGGTCGCGGCTGCCGATGATATGGGCCGAAAGCAGGCGGGCGGCGCTATCGGCATCGCCGGCCCGCACCGCCGACAGAATGGCATGGTGTTCGGCCCAGGCACGGCCAAGCGCTGCCTCGTCCCGAACCTCGAGCCAGCGGGCGCGCGACAGGCGCGTCATCGCATCGCGAACCGCTCTGAACAGGAACTCGTTGCCTGACAGGCGTGCCAGCTCGATATGAAAATCCATGCCGACACGATGCCATTCCTCGCGCGGGGTTTGGTCGTCGCAGGAATCGAGCATAGCCTCGATAATTTCGACGGCACCCCTGTCCTGCAAGGCACAAGTCAGCCTGACTGCCGCGACCTCGACCGCCTCGCGATAGACGGCGATCTGCTCCAGCTCGGCAAGATTGATGGGCGAGACCGTCCAGCCGCGGCCGTCGCGGCAGATCAGGCCTTCGGTCTCGAGCCGCAGCAACGCAGCCCTGACCGGCGTGCGCGAGGCGCCGAAGCGGCTTTCAACCCAGCGCTCCGTCAGCCGCTCGCCGGGACCGATCTCGAGCCCGAGGATCATCTCGCGAAGCTGCTTTTCGACGTTCTGCATCTGCGACATTGGCGTTCCGTTTGTTGGAGCCGGTTCATTGGCCCTCTGTTCACCGGCCATTATTGGCGATCACTTTGCAGGGACCGCATTGACAGCGACCAGCCTTTGCGTCCATGACGGATACCAGCTTGGTATCCCAAAATGGTATCCACAGCAACTCAGCGATAGCAGTCTCTGACATGCCGCAAGACACCACCCTCGCCGTGCAAGGCACACATAACGTTCACTGGCGTCGCAATCTCGCCGTGTGTTTTGCCGGCTCGTTCAGCACGCTTGTGGCGATGACGCTGCTGTTGCCCTTCCTGCCGCTCTACGTCGAGCAGCTGGGCGCCAAGGGCCATGCGGCGATCGTGCAGTGGTCGGGCATCGCCTACGGCGCCACCTTCCTTGCCGCCGCGCTGGTCGCACCGCTGTGGGGGCGGTTAGGCGACCGCTACGGCCGCAAACTGATGCTGGTGCGCGCCAGTTTCGGCATGGCGCTGTGCATGTCGCTGACCGGCATGGTGCAGACTGTCTGGCAATTGGTGCTCTTGCGCCTGCTGATCGGCTTTGCCGGCGGCTATTCTTCGGGCTCGACCATCCTGGTTGCCATGCAGACGCCGAAGGATCGCTCCGGCTGGGCGCTGGGCGTGCTGTCGGCCGGTATCACCGCCGGTGCCCTGGTCGGTCCGCTGCTCGGCGGCGCGCTGCCGCCGCTGATTGGCATCCGCGCCACATTCCTGCTCGCCGGCGGCGTCATTTTCCTGGCGTTTCTGGCAACCACCTTGCTGATCAAGGAGGCGCCTCGCCCGGTTGCCGCCAAGGCCGCGTCAGAAGAAAAAGTGCAAGACGGCTGGTCGCAGATTCCCGACAAGCGCCCCGTCGTCGCCATGCTGGCGACCGGCATGCTGTTGAGTTTCGCTACCATGTCGATCGAGCCGATCATCACCGTCTATGTCCAGCAGCTCATCGAAGATCAGAGCCAGGTCACGCTGGTCTCCGGCATCGTCATGTCCGCGGCAGCGCTCGGCGCCATCCTGTCGGCGTCGCGGCTCGGCAAGCTCGCCGACCGTATCGGCCACTGGAACGTCATCGTTGCCGCACTCGCCGTCTCGGCGCTGCTGCTGATCCCGCAGGCCTTCGTTACCCAGGGCTGGCAACTCGTCGTCCTGCGTTTCCTGATGGGCCTGGCGCTTGGCGGTCTTTTGCCCTGCATCACCAGCGTCATCCGCCACAATGTGCCCGACGGGGTCGGCGGCAATGTGCTTGGCTTGTCGATCTCGGCGCAATATGTCGGGCAGGTCGCCGGACCATTGCTCGGCGGCTTCGCCGGCGGCCATTTCGGTATGCGCTCGGTGTTTCTCGGCACATCCATTCTGATGGCGGGCGGAGCGGCCTATAACTGGCTGGTCCAGTCGCGCCGCGAACGCGACATGCTGGCGGAAGCCGGCAAATCCTGACACGGGTTCGCAAGCATTATCTCAGGCGGTTGTCAGGAATCACGGAGGCGTGGAAACGAGCATGGCTGAACACACGGCAGGCAGCAGCATTCTGGTTTTTGCCGGCGGACTGTGCGGTGCAACCGGCGTGGGGCTTTCGGCGGCGGCGGCGCATCTCGGCGGCGCTTTCGTCGGTACGGCCGCCTCCTTCCTGCTCATGCACGCGCCGGTCTTCCTTGCGGTCGGGCTGCTCGGTGGAAATAGCGTCCTGAGAACCGGAAGCCTCATCCTTCTCGTCGGGCTTCTGCTGTTCTCGGGAGATCTTTTGGCCCGCGACTTCCTTGGCTCGCGGCTGTTCCCGATGTCGGCGCCGATCGGCGGCACGTTGCTCATCGGCGGCTGGCTGATGATGGCCGCCTCGGCGCTGGTGCGGCCGCGCCCTTGACGCGGCAGCCAGGTTCGCCGGTTCTGTCAGTCTTGGCGACGTTCGGGCCGGACTTGGCCGTCGCGTTTGGCCGTTTTGACCACACGCCGCCGCTCCGGCCGTTCGGTGGCCGGCGATATGCCCCAATAATTGCGATAGATGTCTTCGAACAGATGCTTGATCGGGTGCATGGCTTAATCTCCTTTTTGAATCGATCCAATCAGCGGGCACAAAAAATAGGCCGCCGATCAGCTCCGCTTGCGTCCTACGAGGAAACGCAGGTCGCGAATCCACGGACCGGTCCTGTCGCGCCCCTTGCGGGCCTCCGCGCTCGAGCGGATGCTCCAGTCGTTCCGGTAAATGTCCTCGAACAGATAATTGACGGGGTGCATGGCCCTCTCCTCTTGTATCGATCCAATGTGCGGGCAAAACCGCTCTTGGATCGATTCAAGAATATGCGTCACAGCATAAATGTCAAGCAAAAATTTGAATCGATCCAAGGAAGATGTTAGGTAATCGGCACTACTGTCGGACAGGAGTCCTGGAGACGAACAAATGACATCACCCACCGAGGGCAGCAGGAGGCCCATCCGGCTGGCAGACATCGCCAAAGCCGCGGGCGTATCGCACGGCACTGCCTCCAATGCCTTCAGCCGTCCCGAAATCGTGCGCGAGGAAGTCCGCGAGCGGGTCAAGGCGGCGGCCGAGGCGCTGGGCTACGCCGGCCCGGATCCCAAGGGCCGGCTGCTGCGCGCCGGCAAGGTCAATGCAATCGGCGTCGCCACAACCGAGCCGCTGTCCTATTTCTTCGACGACCCGTTTGCCCGCGTGATGATGGCCGGCATCTCGGAAGCCTGCGACGCCACCGGCGCGGGGATAGCCCTCGTGTCGGCTGGCAACGAGGAAAAACTTGCCTGGAATATCCAGAGCGCCCTCGTGGATGGCTTCATCCTTTTCTGCATCGAGGGCGGTCCGCGTCTCGTTGAGCTGACGCGCGAACGAAAGCTCCCCTTCGTCGCGCTCGAGCTCGGCTCGCAGGACGAGACGGTCTCGGCGATCAGTATCGACAATGTTGCCGGCGGCCGGCTCGCGGCGCGCCATCTGGCGGAACTTGGACATCGCCGCTTCGCCGTGCTGTCGCTGGCCTTCGCCGACGACAGCACCGGTCTTGTCTCGCCCGAGCAGGTCCGGACCGCGGTCTATACCGGAACCCGTGACCGCCTCCTCGGCTATTTCGAAGAGCTTTCCCGGTTTGGTGTCGACACCGCCAAGGTGCCGGTCTACGAGACGGAAAACGATAAGGCGAGCACAAGGGCCAGTGTCGAAACCATCTTCGCCTCGGCGGAACCGCCGACCGCCATCCTGGCGATGTCGGACCGGATCGCGATGGTGGCATTGGAATGGCTCAACGCACGGGGCATCGCGGTTCCCCGCGATGTTTCCGTCGTCGGCTTCGACGGCGTGCCTGAAGCCGCAACTTGCGAGCCTCCGCTCACCACCATCGCCCAGCCGATCGCCGAGATCGGCCGCCGGGCAGCGCGAAGAATCCTCGACTTCGACGGCACCGTGCGGCGAGAAACGCTCGACGTCGAACTTGTCGTCAGGGCATCGTCCGGACCGCCGCCAAGTACAGGCTGACTGGGGCAGATCGGCTCCAAATCTTACCTATTGGCCGCCATGGGACCGATGCCAAAGGATGGACGGACAGGCGGCGCCTCGTTGCGGACCGGCTTGCCCTTGCCGGACCAGCCGATGGCGGACAGCCACTCCAGATAGAAGGCGAGCGCGAACTGCATGGCGATGCCGGCGGCGAGCAGCAGACTGTCATAGGCAATGCCGCCCGGGTTGATCAGCTTCATCACCTGCGCCGCCATGGCAATCACCGTGCCGGCAATGAAAACCGGCAGCGAGCGTTTGCCCAATATGGCGAGCGGATTGTCGCGGCCGGTGCGGAACAGGTTCGAGACGAAGGGCAAGGCGACGACCAGATAGCTCATCGCCAGGATGTGCAGCAGCCGCGGCAACGACAGGAACGTCTTGTCGAAACCGGTCAGCACCACCGGCAGGTCAAGCCATGACACATGCCCCCACAGCGGGCTGTGCACCCAGACGAGCGCCGTCAGCACATAGGCGGCGGCCGCGCCGACCAGCCAGCGATTGACAGGGACGGTGCCGCCACGCCGCACATGCAACACGCTGGCCATGCCGATATTGAACAGCAATTGCCATGACAGCGGATTGAGGAACCAGAAACCGGGCTCCGGGTAGTTCGGCGGCGCGATCTGGTAGATACCGGCAATCAGCCAAAGGGCTGCGGATACGGCAAGCGCCGCCAGCGGCCTGTAGCTGATGAACAGCAGGAAGGCCGGCGCCATCAACAGCAGGGCCGCATAGACCGGCAGTATGTTGTTGTAACCGAGCTGATGGCCGAGCGTGACGATGCCGACGAGGACTTGCGGCGGGTTCCTGACGAGCGGCTCGATGTTGATCAGGGTCAGAAGGTCCGGCCGTTTCGCAAACACCGCCGCTGCGCAGAAGATAGCCATGACCACCATCGTCGTGACGATGTGGGTGACATAGAGCACGCCGGCGCGGCGCCACATCTTCAGCGTTGCGACCAGCCGGTTTCCTGGTTGGAATTTGGTGCCGTAGGCAAGAGCGACGGACATGCCGGAGATCAGCACGAAGGCCTCGGCCGCATCCGAAAACCCGAAATTCTTATAGGTCAGGGTTTCGAAAACGGTGCCCGGCACGTGGTCGATGAATATGGTCAGGAGGGCGAGAGCCCGGAACACGTCAATACGCGTATCGCGTTCCGGCGAAACTGGCATGGTCATCGATAAAAGGCCTTAAAGCTGGTTGTTTTATGTCCGGCATGCGATCCCTCGGGCGACCACCCGGCGCACACTGCTTCGATCCCCCGCGGGGATTATATCGGCAAAGAAACGGACTGAAATGCGCCCGGTTCAATCAACTTTCGCGGAGCTTGAAAATATTTTGTTTTGAAGCCGGCAAATTAACGAAAGTAACGCGAAATCAAGAGGATGTGACCATGGCCGAGGAGAGCCTCGAAGACGGTATTCTGCAGGAGAATTCAGGCTTTTTCTACCGGCTCCATCGACCCGCCAACTTACTGGGTGACTGGCTGTTCCTGTTGCATGGATCGGGTGTCGACGAGACGACCTTGCTGCCGCTTGGTCGGCAAATCGCGCCGCATGCGGCGCTGGTTGCGGTCCGTGGCCGCATCCCTCAGGAGGACGGGTTCCGTTGGTTCACGCGAATCACCCCGACGCGATTCGAGCAGGCAAGCATCCGCGCGGAGGCGGAGGCATTCGCGGCCTTCGTCGCCGGCGTCGCGAAGCGCCACAGCCTCGATCTCCGCCACGCGACCTTTCTCGGCTATTCGAACGGCGCCAATTTGGTCTCAAGCGTCATGCTGCTGCATCCGGGCTTCATCGAGCGCGCTGCATTGCTGCGTCCGATGCCGGTGCTCGACGAGGTGCCGCCGGCCGACCTGTCGAAGGCGCGGGCTCTGATCGTCGCCGGCGCCGCCGACCTGACCTACGCGCCATTCGCGCCGGTGCTGGCCGCTCTACTGAGCTCGCATGGCGCCAAGGTCGAAACCCACACCATTGCCTCCGGCCATGAAATCGGCGATCCGGACGCCGACATCGTCGGGCAATGGCTGGCGGATCCTGCGGTCGCCGTTGCAGCGTCGGATCGATGAGCCCCGAAGCTACCCTCGCCCCATGCGGTTCCAGGCGTCCAGCCCGGCGATCTTGTAGGCTTCCGCCAGCGTCGGGTAGTTGAAGGTGTTGTTGACGAAGAAGTCGACTGTGCCGCCGAGATTGATGACCGCCTGGCCGATGTGGATGAGTTCGGTCGCGCCCTCGCCGACAATATGGGCGCCGAGCAGACGGCGTGTTTCGATCGAGAACAGAAGCTTCAGGAAACCGGTGTTGACACCCATGATGTGGCCGCGCGATGTCTCGCGGAACCGCGCCACGCCGACCTCGTAGGCGGCACCGCTCTCGCGCACCTGCTCCTCGGATTGCCCGACGGTGGAGATTTCCGGCACGGCGTAGATGCCGTAGGGAAAGGTTTCGGGCGGGGGCGGCAAGGGCACGCCGAAGGCATGGCAGGCGGCCACCCTGCCCTGCTCCATCGAGGTCGATGCCAGGCTCGGAAAGCCGATGACATCGCCGGCGGCATAGATGTTGGGCGCGCTGGTCTGGAAGGTCTGCGGATCGACCTTAATGCGGCCTCGCGAATCAGCCTCGATGCCGACGGCGTCGAGCCCTAAATTGCCGACATTGCCGGTGCGTCCCGCGGCATAAAGCACGATCTCGGAACGTATGGTGCGGCCGTCGGCCAGCGTCACCTCAGCATAGTCGGGTTTCGAGGCGATCTCCTTGACGGCACTGCCCAATCGGATGGTCATGCCGCGGTCGCGCATCTGATGGATGAAGTCGTCGACGATCTCGCGGTCGACGAAATCCAACATCGTGTTGCGCGGCTCGACCAGTGTCACCGGAACGTCGAGTGCCGAAAAGATTGTCGCATATTCGACGCCGATGACGCCGGCGCCGATCACCGTCAGCGTGCGCGGTAGCCGATCGAGCTCCAGCATCTCGTCGCTGTCGAAGATCCGTGTCTTGTCGAACGGCACGTCGCGCGGCCGGTGCGGCCGGGTGCCGACCGCGATCAGCGCATGGGCGAAGCCAACCTCGCTGTAGTCGCCGGTGTCGGTGGTCAGGCTGACCTTGTTGGGGCCCAGGAATTTTACCGCGGCGCGCGCACTCTTGACCGTGTTGCGCATGAACTGGTGCTGCAGCACCTCGACCTCATGGTCGAGCGTCTTGTGCAGGCGCTCGACCAGATCGCCGACCGAAATGTCCTGCTTGACGCGGTAGCCGCGTCCATAAAAGCCGCGCTCGCGCCAGCCGGAGAGGTTGAGCACCGTCTCGCGCAACGTCTTCGACGGTATAGTGCCGGTATGCACCGAAACGCCGCCGAGACGCCGGCCCCTGTCGACCACCAGCACCGACTTGCCGAGCTTGGCCGACTGCACCGCGGCGCGGCGCCCGGATGGGCCGCTGCCGATGACCAGCATGTCGTAGTCCATGTCGCCCCGTCCCCTCGGCTCGGCGCGCTTTGTGCGCCGCAGCAAACTAACGCTATCCGCGCCGTGAATTCAACAAGTCAGACGGCCCCAGGCGCTCTGTCGCCATCTACACGGCGGCGAAAGGCTCGATCTTGATTCCGCCGCGAACCTTCACCATTTCATCAATACGCGGCCCGTGCATTAACCCGGGTTCGATTACGAGGAAATGGCATGAACGCTCGCGTTCTCGACGGCGAAATCATCACCAGCAGGCTCGAAGATGTCCGCTCTTATGAGGGCGTGCGCGCGCGGCGCATTCTCGCTTTCGTCATCGACTATTTCATCGTCGCGCTGCTCACCATTCCATTCGCGATCCTGGTGTTCCTGTTCGGGCTGTTGACGCTCGGCCTCGGCTGGATGCTGTTTTCCATTCTCGTGCCGACCGTCGCCATCCTCTACATCTGGAACACGCTCGGCAGTAAAGACCAGGCCACCACCGGCATGAAGATGATGGGCATCCGGCTCGACCGACTCGACGGCAGCCGCATCGACGGGCTGACCGCCGTCGTGCATTCGGTGCTGTTTTGGGCCGGTAATGTCATCCTTTCGCCGCTGGTCCTGCTGGTGAGCCTGTTTTCCGACCGCAAGCGCACGCTGCACGACCTGCTGCTCGGCACCGTTGTCAGCCGCAGTGGCCGCTGAGCAGACTTTTGAAGCGCGGCCGCAGCCTTTGCGCACAAATGTGAAGACGTCCAATCAACCAGGCTTTCACAATCCTGTTGAATTTTTCGGCGTCCGCGCCAAAGGTAGAGCGATTCGCAGGAGTATTTCCAAGGCTCGATGACGCAGCACCCGACCCAGTCGCCGCAGTTCTTTCTGACCGCGCCCTCGCCATGTCCCTATCTCGAGGGCCAGTTCGAGCGCAAGGTGTTCACACACTTGGTCGGCGACAAGGCCCCCGAGATGAACGATCTGTTGACGCAGGGCGGTTTCAGGCGCTCGCAGAACATCGCCTACAGGCCGGCCTGCGAGACCTGCCGCGCCTGTGTGTCCGTGCGCATCCTGGCGCAGGAATTCACCGCCAGCCGCAACATGAAACGGGTCATACAGCATAATTCGGATCTGGTCGGCGCCATGCACGACGCCGAACCCTCCACCGAACAGTATTCGCTGTTCCGCAGCTATCTCGACGTCCGCCACCGCCGTGGCGGCATGTCTGACATGACCGTGCTCGACTACGCCATGATGGTCGAGGATACCCATGTCGACACCAAGGTCATCGAATACCGTCGCCGCGGACCTGACAGCTTCATTACCGGCAAGGGCCAGGGCGAACTGATCGCCGTGGCGCTTACCGACAAGATGGCCGATGGCCTGTCGATGGTCTATTCCTACTTCAACCCGGACTTCGAGGACCGTTCGCTCGGCACCTTCATGATCCTCGATCACATCGCCCGCGCCAGGGCGATGGGCCTGCCCCATGTCTACCTGGGTTACTGGGTCAACGGCTCGCGCAAGATGAATTATAAGATGCGCTTCCAGCCGCAGGAGCATCTCGGCCCGAAAGGCTGGGAACGCTACAATCACGAAGCGGTTTCGCGCTGATCTTCGCTTTCGGTATTCACTCTTAAATTGTTTCGAGGAGGATGCCGCTGGGCTTCCGGCCGATCGGCTGGGAAACCGGGCGGGTCAATTTTGCGCCTCCAAGCCTACGCGAGAATTGCCGCATGTCTTCCCACAACGACCACCAGAGAGGCCTTCTGATCACCGCCATCGGCGGGCTGACGCTGACCGTCGACATTCCGCTGATCCGGCTCGCCGACGGCGAGGCGTGGACGATCCTGCTGTTGCGCACCGGCACGACCTTCGTCGCCACGCTTATCATCTGGGCCGCCTGGCGATCGCTGAGCGCAAAGGCACCGCAGCTTGTACCGGGCTGGTCAGGGCTCATCGTTGCCGGCCTCTACGGGCTCGGCTCGATCGCCTTCATCACCGGTGTCTACAATACCTCGACAGCCAACCTCGTTTTCATCCTGGCGTTCACAACCATGTTCGCGGCCCTTTTGTCATGGCTGTTCCTGAAGGAGAGGCCACGGCCCCTGACGCTTGCAGCGCTGGCACTTATGATCGTCGGCGTGACGATCATTGTCGGCGATTCCGTTGGAACCGGACATCTCTTCGGCGACCTGATGGCGCTATGCTCGGCTTTCATGATCGCCGCGGCCATCACCATCTCGCGCGCCAGCGGCAAGGATATGGGTTTCACGGCGCTGATCGGAGTGGTCCTGCCGCTGGCCGTCGCCACCCTGATGGTTTCCAAGGTGGGTTTTCACGTCAACGCGCCATGGTGGATCGTCTTCAACGGTGCCGTCATCATGCCGATCTCGTTCTTCTGCCTCGCCAACGGCCCGAAATACATCTCCGGGCCGGAGGTGGCGATGTTCTACCTGCTTGAAACCGTGCTGGCGCCGGTCTGGGTGTGGATGATCTTCGCCGAAACACCGACGCGCAACAGCCTGATCGGCGGCGCGATCCTCATCATGACCTTGATCGGCCATTCGCTCTGGCAGTTGCACGACGGGCGCAAGCGCCGCGCCACGTTCGCCGTCAGTCACCCGGCCTGATTCTTTTTCGCGGCGGCGCGTTCGGCAACAATTTCAATCTGCGGCGGTGCATCTTCCTGCTCCGCCGGTTCGGCGGCAGCGAGTTCATCGGTCAGTTCCACCTCGCGCAGCCATTCGCGCCAGATTGCGACCAGCAGGGCCATCAGCACCGGGCCGATGAACAGGCCGAGAAAACCCATTGTCTTGACGCCGCCGATCAGGCCGAAAAAGGTTGGCAGGAAGGGCAGCTTTATCGGCCCGCCGACCAGCTTCGGGCGCAATGTCTTGTCGACGATGAAGAGTTCGACCGCGCCCCAGACGAACAGCGCCAGCCCCGCCATCGGCGAGCCGCTGGCGGCGAGATAGATCGAGACCAGCGTGAACGACAGCGGCGCGCCGCCGGGGATAAGCGCCATGATGCCGGTCAGCGCGCCGAGCGTCACCGGCGACGGTACGCCGGCCAACCAGTAAGCGATGCCCAGCACCAGTCCTTCGCCGATGGCGATAACGGTCATACCGGTAACCGTCGACGAGATCGTCGCCGGCACCACGCGTGAGATCCGTTCCCATCGGGCCGGCAGGATGCGTTCGCCGAGGCGATCGACCTGCCCGGCGAAATGCTCGCCGTCGCGATAGGCAAAGAACAATGCGATCATCATGAACAGCAGCGTCAGCAAAAGTCCGAAGGCGCTGCCGCCGGCGGCAAGCGCGCCGCGATAGATGCTGCCGATATTGGCGCCGCTGATCAGCTGGATCAGTTCGCCGATACCGCCTGGATGGCCAACGTTGACCGTCCACTGTTCATTGAGCCATTCGCCTACTACAGGCAGCGTGGCGATCCAGTGCGGCGTCGGCGCGCCGTAGCGGTTGGTCTCGATAGCCCAGCCGACCCATTCGCGCACCTCGTTGATGGCGTAGGTGCCGGCAAGCGCGATCGGCACCACCAGGAAGGTCAGGATGAACAGGATCGCAAGCGTAGCGGCAATCGTGCGGTTGCCGCCGACGCCTGCGAGCAGCCGCCGATAGAGCGGCCAACTGGCGAAAGCGATAACCAGGGCGGCAAGGACCGGGAACAGGAAGCCGTGGAAAAAATATACGCCGGCGGCGACGATCAGCACCAGGAGCCAGCGCGCCGCCGACAGCGGTGGAATGACAGCGGCCCTGAGCGGCGTCGACAGGCCAAACAGACGCTGTTGCCGCTCCGGCTTCTGGATCCTGATTTCCTTCAAGCGCCCAATTCTCCCTAGCCCATCGCATCGCTTATGCACTGATATAGTGCAGCAATCGTGACGACATTCCAAATGTTCGGGTGGCGCTGCTAATCTCCCCCCTTGAGGGGGAGATGTCGCCGAAGGCGACAGAGGGGGTCGGGACGTCCTGACGCGACCTTACCACGAACAAAGCAGGCTGGCGCTTCATGCGCGGGGACCCCCTCTGGCCTGCCGGCCATCTCCCCCTCGAGGGGGGAGATTACCGCTTCACCCGAACTTGCCAGTCCTCGGGAAACCCTTCGGCACCATGCGGCCGGCCGAGGCGCGGGCGCCGATCCATTCGGCAAGCTCGTCACGCGATTTGGTGAAGGTGCGGTCTGCCGAATCCTGCCAGGACAGGCCGCTTGCCAGCGTGAAGGTCTTGAGGTCGAGGACACCGCCATCCTTGTATTTCTGCAGGCGCACGCCCTTGCCGCGTCCCATCTCGGGGATCTCGGCCAGCGGGAACACCAGCATCTTACGGTTCTCGCCGACAATGGCGAGATGGTCGCCGGCGACGCTCACACAGCGCTGGGCTTCGTCGGGCGCCTTGACGTTCATCACCTGCTTGCCCTTGCGGGTGTTGGCGACGACTTCTTCTTCCGGCACGATGAAACCGTTGCCGTCATGCGACACCAGCAGCAGCTTGCGCTTGGGATCATGGACGAAAGCGGTGACGATATCCTGGTCGTTGTCCATGTCGACGATGATGCGGATCGGCTCGCCGTGGCCACGCCCACCCGGCAGCCGGTCGGCGCCGATCGTGTAGAACTTGCCGCCGGTGGTGAAGACCAGCACCTTGTCGGTCGTCTGGGCGTGGAAGGCGAGCTTGAGGCTGTCGCCTTCCTTGAAGGTCAGGGCCGAATGGTCGGTCAGATGACCTTTCATGGCCCTCAGCCAGCCCTTTTCCGAAACGACCACGGTGACCGGCTCGCGCTCGATCATGGCGTGGGCGATATCGGTCAGGTCATGCTCGGGTGCGTCGGCGAACTCGGTGCGGCGCTTGCCGATCTCGGTGTCGGGCCCGTATTTCTGGCGAACATTGGCGACTTCCCACTTGATCGTCGCCCACTGCTTGGCGTCGGACGCAAGCAGTGCCTCGATCTGCTTCTTCTCGCCGGTCAGGCCATTGAATTCCTCGCGGATTTCGAATTCCTCGAGCTTGCGCAGCGCTCTCAGCCGCATGTTGAGGATGGCTTCAGCCTGGGTGTCGGTCAGCGACCAGCGCACCATCATCACCTGCTTGGGCTCGTCCTCCTCGCGGATGATCCTGATCACCTCGTCGATGTTGAGGTAGGCGATCAAATAGCCGGCGAGGATCTCCAGCCGCCTTTCGATCTCGCCGAGGCGGTGCTTGGAGCGGCGGATCAGGACGTCGCGGCGGTGCTCCAGCCATTCCTTGAGCACACCTTTCAGCGACAGCACGTTCGGCACCTTGCCGCGCGACAACACGTTCATGTTGAGCGGAAAGCGGCTTTCGAGCTCGGTCAGCTTGAACAGCGATTCCATCATGATGCCGGGATCGACCGAGCGGCTCTTCGGCACCAGCACGACGCGGATGTCCTCGGCGCTCTCGTCGCGGATGTCCTCGAGCAGCGGCAGCTTACGCGCCATCAAGAGCTCGGCGATCTTTTCGATCAGCCTGGCCTTCTGGACGCCATAGGGGATTTCGGTGACGACTATGTTCCAGGTGCCCCTGCCCTGGTCCTCCTGGCTCCATTTCGCCCTGACGCGAAAGCCGCCTCGACCCGTTTCGTAGGCTTCGAGGATCGAGGCTCGGCTGTCGACGATGATGCCGCCGGTCGGGAAATCCGGACCTTGCACGAAATCCATCAGCTTGGTGACGGGCGCATCCGGATGATCAATCAGGTGAAGCGCGGCGTCGCAGAGCTCGGCCGCATTGTGCGGCGGGATCGAGGTCGCCATGCCGACGGCGATGCCGGACGAGCCGTTGGCGAGCAGGTTCGGGAAGGCGCCGGGCAGCACGGCCGGCTCCTCGTCTTCCTCGTTGTAGGTCGGGCGGAAATCGACGGCGTCCTCGGTGATGCCTTCCAAAAGCAGCGTCGACACTTCGGTCATGCGCGCTTCGGTGTAGCGCATGGCGGCGGCGTTATCGCCGTCGATATTGCCGAAATTGCCCTGCCCGTCGACCAGCGGGTAGCGCATCGAAAAATCCTGCGCCAACCGCACCAACGCGTCGTAGATCGACTGGTCGCCATGCGGATGGAATTTGCCCATCACCTCGCCGACGATGCGGGCGCATTTGGCAAAACCCTGGTCGGCGTTGAGCCGCAACAGGCGCATGGCATGCATGATGCGACGATGCACCGGCTTCAATCCGTCGCGCACGTCCGGCAGCGCCCGGTGCATGATGGTCGACAGCGCGTAGGCGAGATAGCGCTCTTCCAGCGCCTTCTTCAGATCGACCGGCTCAATATTGTCGCCGCCGCCACTCTCGGGCGGCAAAAGCCTTTTTCCCATGGGCTGGCACTAGCCGAGCGGGTGATTCGCGGCAAGAGGCACACCGGTATGCGTGCTCCTAAAGCGCATCGCGTTCGACCGGCCCCATGCGACGCTTTAGGTCCTTGTTTTGATGCATGTCGTTATCGCAAAACCGTTGCACATTTTTGCGCGACACCCATTATGCAACAGGAATTGGAAGCGTCGCGACGCCGGCCAACATCAATCCGTTACATCCTGCTTCTATCGCAAGGCTGATGGATCGGGTTTGCCTTTGGCCGCGATTTTCGACCATTGTGCCGAGGCCCGCCTTTTTCCGGTCCAGTTCGTCACCGAATGGTGACGACGCGACGATTTGAAAAGAATTTCAGGACACTCTCAGGGGAGCTCTCGATGACGATCAGACACTCGACACTTATTAAAAGACACTCGACACTTGTTAAGAGACTGGCTTTTTCGACCTTTTTGCTGACGCTGCCGCTGAATGCGGCATTCGCGCAGGATACCGCGGTCGCCGACCGGCTGAAGGCTGCCCTCGCCGCGCAGGGTGTCGACCTCTCCTGGACCGGAGTAACCGGCGACACCTCCAGCATGATTCTGCAAGGCGTAGCGGTCAAACCGGCGGCCGAAAAGGAGGCGCTCAAGATCGGCGACGTCAAGCTCGAAGGTGTGACCGAAGCCAATGGCGGCTATCAAATCGCGACCGTATCGACGTCGCCGTTCGAACACAGCGAAGATGGCGTCACGCTCAATCTCAGCCCCTTCGTCATCCACGACATGACGGTTCCGGCCGAAGGCGCAACCGGTCCGCTGGGCTCGCTGATGATGTACAAATCGGCCGAGCTCGACAACATGACAGTCAAAGTGGCTGACAAAACTGCTTTCTCGATGGACGGGCTTGCCATCGCAATCACGCCGCCGGCCGACGGCAAGGCCATGGCGTTTTCCGGCACTACGGAAAAATTCGCTGCCGACCTGACCCTGGTCGAAGATCCGAAATCCAAGGAAGTCATCAACGCACTCGGCTACCAGAACATAACAGGCAATCTTGAGATGGAAGGCACCTGGCAGCCTACCGACGGCAGGATGGACTTGTCGAAATACGAAATATCGGTCGGCAATGCCGGCACGCTCGGCATGACCTTCGATCTCGGCGGCTACACGCTGGACGTCATCAAATCACTGCAGGAGATGCAGAAGAAGATGGCAGCGCAGCCCGAAGGCGCGGACAATTCGGCGCAAGGCATGGCCATGCTCGGGCTGCTGCAGCAGCTTTCGTTCAACAGCGCCTCGATCCGCTTCGACGACGATTCGTTGACCAAAAAGGTGCTCGATTATGCCGGCAAGCAGCAAGGCATGTCCGGCAAGGACATCGCCAACCAGGCCAAGGCGATCGTGCCCTTCGGCATGGCGCAGCTCAACAATCCGGAACTGACCGCGCAGGTTTCGGCCGCGGTCAACAAGTTCCTCGACGATCCGCAAAGCATCGAGGTCTCAGCCGAGCCGCCGGCAGCGGTGCCGTTCGCGCTGATCATGGCGGGCGCCATGTCCAACCCGCTCGACCTGCCGAAAACGCTCGGCGTGACGGTTACGGCAAACGAAGACTGACCGAGACAGGCTTCAAGCAAAAAGCCCGGCAGCGATGCCGGGCTTTTTTATGAATCAACAGCACCGGTTCGGAGCGTTTTTTAAACCTCTTTCTTCGTCGCCACCACGCGCAGCGACAATTCGCGAAGCTGCTGCGGGCTGGCTTCCGACGGCGCGCTCATCAACAGGTCGTGGGCCTGCTGGTTCATCGGGAACATAGTCACTTCGCGCAGGTTCCTGGCGCCGACCAGAAGCATGACGACGCGGTCGATGCCGGCCGCCATGCCGCCATGCGGCGGCGCGCCATACTGGAAGGCGCGATAAAGGCCGCCGAAGCGCTCTTCGACCGTCGCGCGGTCCAGCCCGACGGTTTCGAACGCCTTGACCATGGTTTCGGGCAGATGGTTGCGGATGCCGCCGGAGGCGATCTCGAAACCGTTACAGACCATGTCGTACTGGAACGCCTTGATGCCGAGCAGATCCTCGCCGTTAAGCGCATCGATGCCGCCTTGTGGCATCGAGAAAGGATTGTGCGCGAAGTCGATCTTCTTCTCCTCCTCGTTCCATTCGAAGAACGGGAAGTCGACGATCCAGCACAATTCGAAGCGGTCGCGGTCGACAAGATTGAGCTCCTCGCCGGCGCGGCTGCGCGCCGCTCCCGCGAAGGAGACGAACTTCTTCGGATCACCGGCGACGAAGAAGGCGGCATCGCCATCGGCGAGGCCGAGTTGTTGTCGGATCGCCTCGGTGCGCTCCTCGCCGATGTTCTTGGCCAGCGGCCCGGCGCCTTCAAGCTTCTCGCCCTCCTTGCGCCAGAAGATGTAGCCGAGGCCGGGCTGGCCCTCGCCTTGCGCCCATGAGTTCATGCGGTCGCAGAAGGCGCGCGACCCGCCGGTCTTGGCCGGAATGGCCCAGACCTCGGCCTTCGGATCGTTGGCAAGGATGTTGGCAAATACCTTGAAGCCAGAGCCGCGAAAATGATCCGAGACGGCCTGCATCTCGATCGGGTTGCGCAGGTCCGGCTTGTCGGTGCCGTATTTGCGCATGGCGACATCATAGGCAATGCGCGGAAACTTCTCCGTCACCGGCTTGCCGGCGGCAAAGGTCTCGAACACCCCCCGCATCACCGGCTCCATGGTGGTGAACACATCCTCCTGCTCGACGAAGCTCATCTCAACGTCGAGCTGGTAGAATTCACCCGGCAGACGGTCGGCGCGCGGGTCCTCGTCGCGGAAGCACGGCGCAATCTGGAAGTAGCGGTCGAAGCCGGACACCATGATCAGCTGCTTATATATCTGCGGTGCCTGCGGCAGCGCATAGAAAGTGCCGGGGTGGATGCGCGACGGCACCAGAAAGTCGCGCGCCCCTTCCGGCGACGAGGCGGTCAGGATCGGCGTCGAGAATTCGGTGAAGCCGACCTCGCCCATCAGCTTGCGCATCTCGGCGATGATTTTGGTGCGCGCGACGATGTTCTTGTGCAGGGTATCGCGGCGCAGGTCGAGGAAGCGGTATTTGAGGCGGATGTCCTCTGGGTAATCCGGCTCGCCGAAGACCGGCAGGGGCAATTCCCTGGCGGCCGACAGTACCTCGATCTCGCGCGCGAAGACTTCGATCTCGCCGGTTGGCAAATTAGGGTTCACGGTGTCGGCGAGGCGCGCCTTGACCTCGCCGTCGACGCGGACGACCCATTCGCCGCGCAGGGTCTCGGCAATCTTGAAGGCGGGCGAATCCGGATCGGCGACGATCTGGGTCAGGCCGTAATGGTCGCGCAAATCGATGAACAGCAGGCCGCCATGGTCGCGCACGCGATGCACCCAGCCCGACAAGCGAACGGTCGAGCCGACGTCGAGCTTCCTCAATTGGGCACAGGTATGGCTGCGGTAACGATGCATTGTCATTCTTAAAGTCCGGATGTTGGGTTGCGGCCAAGGCATGATGGCCCAGCCTGAAAATTTGCGCGAAAAGCACATGAGAGGGTGCATTTGTCAAGGCAAGCGGCAGCCGGGTCGAGTTCGCGTTCTTCCCGCCCCTTTCCCACCGGCATCAATTTATGCTCGAGGCGTCAATCTGAGTTCGCTGCTCTGTGCCCGCAGTTCAACTATGCACTCACCCCTTCACCCCGCCCGCCGTGAGACCGGAAATGATCTTGCGCTGGAAGATGAGAACGAGGACGACGAGCGGCACGGTGACGATCACCGATGCGGCCATGATGTTGCCCCACGGGATCTCGAACTGCGAGCTGCCGGAGAGCAGCGCGATCGCCACCGGCACGGTTCGCTGCTCGTTGCTGGAGGTAAACGTCAGGGCGAACAGGAACTCGTTCCAAGCACCGATGAAGGCGAGAAGCCCGGTGGTCGCCAGCGCCGGCCACATGAGCGGCAGGAAGACGCGGCTGATGATGATCCAGGGCGTGGCGCCATCGAGGATCGCCGCTTCCTCCAGCTCGATCGGCAGGTCGCGAACGAAGGCGGTGAGCACCCAGACGGTGAACGGCAAGGTGAAGATCATGTAGGACAAGATCAGCGCGAACGGCGAATTGTAGAGGCCGAAGATGCGGATCAGCTCGAAAAGCCCGGCAAGCACCGCCAATTGCGGGAACATCGAAACGGACAGGATAGTGAGGAGCAGAGCCGAGCGGCCGCGGAAGCGGATGCGCGCCAGCGCATAGGCGGCGGTGACGCCGAGGAACAGCGAAATGACGACAACGGCGCTCGAGATGAAAAGCGAGTTCACGAGGTTGCGCAGGAAGGTCCCCTCGGTGAACACGGTCCTGTAGTTGCTGAAGGTAATCGTCTTCGGCCAATAGTCGATCTGGAAGAGCGCCGTCCCCGATTTCAGGCTGGTGATGATGGCGTAGTAGAACGGGAACACCGCGACGACGACGATAACGGCGACGAGGAGGTAGAAAGCCGTGCGCTTGACGATCCACATGGTCAGTAGTCCCCCATGGTCAATAGTCCTTGTCCAGTCTTATCCGGCCGAGCCAAAGAACGAGCATGGTCAGCAGAGCGAGGATAAGGAAGAGAAGCGTCGAGGCGGCGGAACCGGAAGCGAACTTGTCGAACTCAAACAGGCTCTCGCGGGCAAACACCGACATCGACTTGGTGTGTATGTTGTTTGGCGTAAGCACGTAGATCAGATCGAAGATGCGCAGGGCATCGAGACCGCGAAAGATCATGGCCACCATCAACGCCGGTCGGATGAGCGGCAAAGTGATCTTCCAGAAAATTCTCCACGCGCCGACGCCGTCGAGCTTGGCGACCTCGTAGATTTCTTGTGGAAGCATCTGGAGGCCGGCGAGAATGAGAAGCGCCATGAAGGGGGTTGCCTTCCAGATGTCGACAACAAGGACGGCGACCATCGCCGTGTCGGCGCTGGCCGTCCAGGCGATCTTGGTGCTGATCAGGCCGAGCTTGAGCAGGACGTCGTTGATGATGCCGAACTGGTCGTTGAGCATCCACTGCCACATTTTCGCCGAGACGATCGTCGGGATCGCCCAAGGGATGAGGATCGCGGCGCGCACGATACCGCGGCCGCGAAACCTGGCGTTGAGCACCAGCGCGACGATCATGCCGAGCACCGTCTCGCAGGTCACCGAAATCACCGCGAAGCGCACCGTGTTCCAGACGGCGCGCCACCAGACCGGATTGGCGAGCAGCCCGTCATAGACGACGCGGCCGCTCGGCATTTGCACGACGGAGAAATAGTTGGCGAAGCCAACCCAGCGGCGGGCTTCGAGGTCGGCGAGCGAGGCGTCGGTGAAGCCGAAATAGATCGTGCGCATCAACGGCCAACCGGCAACGGCGGCGAGCACGATGAGCATCGGAGCAAGCAGCAGCCATGCCGAGCGCACACGCTGACGCGCCAGCAGCGAGCCTGAGCGCGGCGAGGTCACCAGGCGGTGCCCTTGAGCCTGGTCAAGGAGAACTCCAGATCGGCAAGGTTGTCGGCGGCTGTGCCCTCGCCGGAAATGGTGTTGTGGACGGCGGTCCAGAACTCGCTCGATGCCTCATTGTACCGGCTCTTGGCTTGGGCCGAGGGACGCGGCACCGCGTTGAGGACGACTTCCTTCCAGCGCGGAATCACCGGCTGGGCGCTGGCGATGTCGGCATCGTCATAGAGTGCCTGGATGGTCGGCAGATATGCCCCCTTCAAGGCGCGGTACTTCTGCATCTGAGGCGAGGCGATCCATTTGACCAGCTCGATCGCTGCATCCGGGTTCTTCGAATATTTGGAAACCGCGAGATTCCAGCCGCCAAGCGTTGCTGCCGGGTGCGCGCCCTCACCAGACCCCGGCGGCAGCGTCGTCACCTCGAACTTGCCTTTGATGGGGGAGCTTTCGCTGTTGCCAAGCGCGTAGGCGTAGGGCCAGTTGCGCATGAAGACGGCGTTGCCGGTCTGCCAGACTCCGCGCGACTCTTCTTCCTGGTAGGCCAGAACGCCGGGCGGTGAGATGGTTCCCACCCAGCTCCTCGCCATTTCCAGCGCCGCAGCTGCTTGCGGATTGTTGATGGAGATGGTGCCGTCCGGCTCGATAATCTGGCCGCCGCCGTTCGACTTCACCCATTCGAGTGCATCGCAGGTCAGCCCCTCATAGGCGTTGCCCTGGAAAACGAAACCCCACATGTCCTTGTTGCCGGCCGCGCGCTCCTTATCCATGACAAGCTTGGCGGTATCGGCAAGTTCAGCCCAGCTGGCCGGGACCCTGGCGCCGTATTTGTCGAGGAGATCCTTGCGGTAGTAGAGCGCCGGAGCGTCGGTGAATATCGGCAAGGCGACGAGCTTGCCGTCCACGGTCTGCGATTTGATGATCGATGGGAAATGGGCGCCAACGACATCCTTGGTCGCTTCGGTCAGGTCGATGAACTGCCTTGCAAGCTGGGGGGCCCAGATGATGTCCGTTTGATAGACGTCGACGTCGCTGCTTCCGGCGGCAAGCCAGAGCCGGTATTGGCCAAACTGGTCCGTCGCCGAGGGGGGCAGCGGAACGACGCTAACCTTGTTGCCGGTCTTCTTCTCGTATTGATCGAGGATCTCGCGAAGGATTCTCTGGCCGTTGCCGGTATCTCCTGACACCATGGCGAGGTCGACAGCCCGCGCCGGCCCGGCCGCCAGAACTGCGGCCACGGCAAATGCCGCAAATGCGGAATGAAATTTCATGATGGCGGACCTCCCTTTGGAGCTTCAGGCCGGGCAGCAGAAACGACGTCGATGCTGACACCGTCTCCGCACACCGGCGGCTCACAAGACGCGTATTCGCCCACCAGCACTGAACTACAAAGATACGCCTTGGTTCCCAACACGGAGGGTCCGGCGCCACGCGGTAGCGCAAGTTCTCCCGCGGTAATGCACCTAAAACGTGTCGCGTTCGATCGGCCTCATGCGACGCGCTTTAGGTCCTTGTTTTTATACATGTCGTTATCGCAAAACCGCTGCACTTTTGCGCGACATGCATTAAGGCCCCCGGCTGGCCCCAACGCCACCGGGAATTGCCGCTGGCATTGGCGAAGCCGATGGTTCAAGAAGGATCAACGACAGGCTTTCCTTCATGTCCTCCATCCGCCCGCTGATTCCCCTCCTGATCGCCGCCGGCATCCTGCTCGGCGGCAACGGCCTGCAGAGCACGTTGATTGCGCTGCGTGGTGCGCAGGAAGGTTTTCCCGCTTCCTCGATCGGCCTGATGGGCACGTTCTATTTCGCCGGCTTCCTGCTCGGCTGCCTTGCCGTGACCCGCATCATGAAGTCCGTCGGCCATGTGCGCGCCTTTTCGGCACTCGCGGCGATCGCCTCGGCGGGAACGCTGCTTCTGGTGCTGGTCATCGATCCGGTGATGTGGTGCGCCGTGCGCTTTGCCGGCGGGTTCTGCTTTGCCGGCCTGTTCACCATCATGGAAGCCTGGCTGAATTCCGGCGTCACCAACACCGACCGGGCGCGGGTGCTTGCCATCTACCGGATGGTCGACATCGGCTCGGTGACGGGCGCCCAGTTCCTGATCCCGATCTTCGGCGCCGGCGGCTTTGCCATCTTCGCCATCATGTCGATGATGATCACCGTTTCGCTGGTGCCGGTTTCGCTCGGCGACCGCTCCAATCCGACGCCGCCGGAAGACGTCAAGCTCGATTTGGCGCGCGTCTGGCGGATCTCGCCGCTCGGCTGCTTCGGCTGTATCGCCGTCGGCGTCACAAACAGCGCCTTCCGCACCCTGTCGCCGGTCTATGCCGAGCAGATCGGCATGTCGGTCGCCGACGTCGTCACCTTCGTCAGCGTCGGCATTTTCGGCGGCGCCATCATCCAATACCCGCTTGGCTATCTCTCCGACCGCTGGGACCGGCGCTCGGTGCTGCTGATGACGACGTGCTGTGCGATGGTGGCGGCACTGGCGCTGGCATTCGTGGCAGGCGGCAGCCCGTTTCTCAACTTCCTGCTCGTCTTCATCTTCGGCTGCTTCGCCATGCCGCTCTATTCGTTGTCAGCGGCGCATTCCAACGACCGCGCCGACAAGGGCGAGTTCGTGCTGATCAACGCTGCCTTGATGCTGTTTTATTCCTTCGGCGCCATCGGCGGGCCGTTCGCAGCCTCGACGGTGATGCAATTTTTCGGGCCGAGCGCGCTGTTCGTGTTCAGCGCCACCGTCTATGCGATCTTCGTGGCCGTCATCCTTTACCGGATGCAGGCGCGCTCCGCCGTGCCGGCCACCCATCGCAGCCGTTTTACGGCGCTTTTGCGCACTTCGACGGTTTTTGCCCGGCTGGCGAAGCGGAATGCCGATCCCGATGAACCCGCAAAGCCTGGATAGAGGTGCTTGCGCTTGACGAAAGCGCGCGCGGCTGAAATTGAAAGAGACCCTATCCCTTGCCAAAAGCGATTTGATGCACGTCATCACCACCCAGAAAGAACTCGAGACCGCTATTGCCGCCTTCGAAAAGGCGGAATTCGTCACCGTCGATACCGAATTCATTCGCGAAACGACCTTCTGGCCGATCCTGTGCCTGATCCAGATGGCAGCGCCCGGGGTGACCGCGCTGATCGATCCGCTGTCGCCCGACATCGACCTGAAACCGTTCTTCAGGCTGATGGCCAACGAGGCGATCGTCAAAGTCTTCCATGCGGCGCGGCAGGACATCGAAATCATCGTGCATCTCGGCGATCTGGTGCCGCATCCGGTGTTCGACACCCAGGTCGCGGCAATGGTCTGCGGCTTCGGCGACAGCGTCTCCTACGACCAGCTGGTGCAGCGCATCACCGGAGCGCGGCTCGACAAGTCCTCGCGCTTCACCGACTGGCGCCACCGTCCGCTGTCCGAAAAGCAGCTCGACTACGCGCTCGCCGACGTCACCCACCTGATCGAGGTCTACAAGCATCTCAGCGCCGAGCTGGTGCGGGAAAACCGCGCCCACTGGCTGAACGAGGAGATGGACGTGCTGACCTCGCGCGAGACCTACGATCCGCATCCCGAGGATGCCTGGAAGAGGCTCAAGATGCGGCTGCGCAAGCCGCAGGAACTGGCGATCGTGCAGGCGGTGGCCGCCTGGCGCGAACGCGAAGCGCGCGAGCGCGACGTGCCGCGCGGCCGGGTGCTCAAGGACGATGCGATCTACGAAGTGGCGCAGCAGGCGCCGCGCGACGCTGCGGCGCTGAGCAAGCTGCGTACCACGCCGAAGGGCTGGGAGCGCTCGTCGACGGCGACGGCACTGCTTGGCGCGGTAAACGCTGCCCTTGCCCTGCCCAGGGAAGAGATGCCGAAGCTGCCGAAGAGCTTCCAGCCGCCGGAGGGGTCAAGCGCCGCGGCGGAGTTGCTGAAGGTGCTGCTGCGGATCGTTGCCGAAAAGGAAGGCGTCGCATCGAAGGTACTCGCCTCCAGTGACGACATCGACCGCATCGCTGCCGAGGGCGAGGAAGCCGACGTGCCGGCATTGCAAGGCTGGCGGCGTGCCGTCTTCGGCGAGGCCGCGCTCAAGCTGGTGCGCGGTGAACTCGCCATCAGGTTCGACAAGCGCAAGATCGCTGTGTTCGATTTGTAGCCTTGAGCTTGCTCAGACCAAGCCGAGCAGATGCAGCGCTAGCCATATCCATCCAAGTGCAAGAACCACCGCGCCCAGGTAGAATGCCCTGCTGCGCAGGATCAGCTGATTGCTGGTCAAGTGGACCGATGCGTGAAGATAGCGGGAGACGACAAAGATCCACATCAGTGCCAAGGTCAGATAATTGACGCCATTGGTCACGTGCAGCGTCAAGCATAAGACGTAGAAAAGCACCGGCAGTTCGAACTGGTTGCTCAGATTGTCGGCGACGGTGACACTGGAACCAGGCTCCGTCGAGCGCGTCTTGAACTGGCCGGCCTTGGCTTCGCCCGATCTGACCGCACCATGGCGGCGCCGGCCCATAACGACGTAGACGATATAGACCAGCAGCACCTGCGCCAGCATCGGCCAGAAGATCGCGGTCTGGTTCAAGATGCCCCCTGTCTTTGTCACCCAGCCTTCAAGACCGTTTCTGAGCCATCAGAGTGAAAGCCGCAGTGACGGTCACTGGTATCGCCAGTAGGGCGAATTTGGTGACGATCAGCGCCGAGGCGAAGGATAGCGAATCCGGATTGGCCGACAGAAAATCGGACAAAAGACGAGCCACGGCGATATTCTGGGCATAGTCGGTAAGCAGGTAGGGCAGCACCAGCACAACCGCGAATATCGACTGGGTTTGCGCAGGCAGTGCACGGAAATTCTTCAGCCGCCGGCCCGTGGCCAGGATCAGGCTGACCATCGTCAGCGACAGCAGCGCCGGGAACAGCAGGTCGAAGGTCAGGTAATGCCAGACGAGAATAATTTCGCTGCCGCGCCGGCCGAGGGCTGTTAGCCAGGCCATGCCCTCATCCGGGGTGAAACCGGCATAGCGCATGTCGAGCGACGGCAGACCGCCGCTCAATTGGCGAAAATAGAGGAACTCCATTGCCGTCATGATGATGAAAACCGCCACGGTGGCGACACAGAGTGCGGCCGCGTGGCGCGACAGCCGCAGGATCATTGCCGCCAGATTGCGCCAAGACGCATGACGGTCAGGCTCCGCCAGGATAATTCGGGCTTTCGCGGGTAATCGTGACGTCATGGGCGTGGCTTTCACGAAGTCCGGCATTGGATATCCGCACAAAAGTGGCGCGCTCGCGGAAATCGGCAAGGTCGCGGCCACCGACATAACCCATAGCGGCTTTCAGGCCGCCTGCAAGCTGGTGCAGCACGCCAGACACAGGTCCTTTGTACGGCACCTGCCCTTCGATGCCTTCCGGGACCAGTTTCAGCGTGTCGCGCACCTCGGCCTGGAAATAACGATCGGCGGAGCCGCGCGCCATCGCGCCGACCGAGCCCATGCCGCGATAGGCTTTGAAGGAGCGGCCCTGGTGCAGATAGACCTCGCCCGGGCTCTCGTCCGTGCCGGCCAGCAGCGAGCCGATCATCGCAGCACTTGCGCCGGCGGCCAGTGCCTTGGCGAGATCGCCCGAATATTTGATGCCGCCGTCGGCAATGACCGAAACGCCGGATTTCTGCGCCGTCTCGACCGCCGACATGATCGCCGAGAGCTGCGGCACGCCGACGCCGGCGACGATGCGGGTGGTGCAGATGGAGCCTGGTCCGATGCCGACCTTGACCGCGTCGGCGCCGGCATCGATTAGCGCCAAGGTGCCTTCCGCGGTGGCGACGTTGCCGGCCAGGATGCGAACCGAGTTGGACAGTTTCTTGGCCCGCGTCACCGCATCCAGAACGCGCTGCGAATGACCGTGCGCGGTGTCGATCACGAGAAGGTCGACGCCGGCGTCGATGAGGCGCTCGGCGCGTTCGAAACCGTCATCGCCGACGCTGGTGGCGGCGGCGGCGCGCAAACGCCCCTGCGCATCCTTGGTGGCGTGCGGGTTGAGCTGCGACTTCTCGATGTCCTTGACCGTGATCAGCCCGACGCAATTGCCGTCCCGATCGACCACAACAAGCTTCTCGATGCGGTGCTGATGGAGCAGCCGCTTGGCCTCGTCCTGATCGACGTTCTCCTTGACCGTGATCAGGTTCTCGCGGGTCATCAGCTCATAGACCTTTTGCGCCGGATCGGACGCGAAGCGGACGTCGCGGTTGGTCAGGATGCCGACGAGCCGGCCGACCGTGTGGCCGCCGGTGCCGCCGTTCTCGACCACCGGAATGCCCGAAATGCTGTAGGTGCGCATCAGACCCAGCGCATCGGCAAGCGTCGCCTCGGGACCGATGGTGACAGGGTTGACCACCATGCCGGACTCGAATTTCTTCACCTGCCGCACCTGCTCGGCCTGTTCGGCCGGCGAGAAATTGCGGTGGATGACACCGATGCCGCCGGCCTGGGCCATGGCGATGGCGAGCCGCGCCTCGGTTACCGTGTCCATGGCGGCCGACAGGATCGGCACGTTGAGGTCGATGTCGCCGGCGATGCGGGTGCGGATGTCGGTCTCGCCGGGCATGACCTCGGAATGGCCCGGCTGCAGCAGCACGTCGTCAAAGGTCAGCGCCAATGCGCCGGTGGACGTCTCGATGATTTTTGCCATGGCCAGCCCTCGGAATGCAGGAAAGGCGCTCGCCCTGGATGGACAGCGCCGACTCGTCTTCTTCCCTTTCAGGATTGGCGCTGGCTCGTAACACGTCCCGTGGCCGTTGAAAAGCCGATGGTTGTGTAGTGGCGAAGCTGCATTTTGCCCCAGGGGCTGCGAGACTTGCGGTCGCACAAACGTGACAGCAAATTAATGCGACATCCGGGCCAAGCCATGATAACCGCCCTACCTGTCGGTTTGGCCCCCAGGGCCGGCAAGCAATCGCGACGCACATTTCAAGGCCGGATCCATCGTGAACCGCACCATTCCGCTTATCCTGGCGGTCGCTCTATTCATGGAAAATATGGATTCGACCGTCATTGCGACATCGTTGCCGGCGATCGCCATCGACATCCACACCAGCCCGATCGCGCTCAAGCTGGCGCTGACCGCCTATCTGGTATCGCTGGCGATCTTCATTCCGATCAGCGGCTGGATGGCCGACCGCTTCGGCGCCAAGAATGTCTTCCGTGCCGCGATCGCCGTGTTCATCGTCGGTTCGGTCGCGTGCGCCATGTCCAATTCGCTGCCGGCTTTCGTGGTGTCACGTTTCCTGCAAGGTATTGGCGGCGCCATGATGACGCCGGTCGGACGCCTGGTGCTGGTACGCGCGACGCCGAAAAGCGAGCTCGTCGCCGCCATGTCGTGGCTGACTGTCCCGGCTCTGGTCGGCCCCCTGGTCGGCCCGCCGGTCGGCGGCTTCATCACGACCTATTTTTCCTGGCACTGGATTTTTCTGATCAATGTGCCGATCGGGCTGATCGGCATCTGGCTGGCCACGCGTTTCCTGCCGAAGACCGACGCCGCGCAGACGCCGCCGCTCGATCTCATCGGTTTCGTGCTGAGCGGGCTGGCGGCATCGGGCATCGTGTTCGGCCTGTCAGTGGTCAGCCTGCCGGCTCTGCCGCCCGTTGCCGGCTTTATCACCGTTGCCGTCGGGCTGGCATCGGCGGTGCTTTACCTGCTGCACGCGCGCCGCGCCAAGAACCCGCTGCTGGCGCTCGAGCTGTTTCGCAATCGGGTGTTCCGCTCGTCGGTGCTCGGCGGCGGACTGTTCCGCATCGGCATTGGTGCCGTACCTTTCCTGTTGCCGCTGATGTTCCAGATCGGTTTCGGGCTGACGCCGTTCCAGTCCGGCATGATCACCTTCGTCTCGGCGATCGGCGCCATAGGCATGAAATTCGTCACCGCGCTGATCTTCAGGGTCGCCGGCTTCCGCCGGGTGCTGATTTCAGGCTCGCTCATCGCTGCCGCGTCCATCGCCATCAACGGTCTGTTCACACCCGACACGCCCTACGGGCTGATCCTCGCCATGCTGCTCGCCGGGGGCTTTATCCGCTCGATGTTCTTCACCGGCATCAATGCGCTTGCCTACGCCGAGATTTCGGCCGCCGACACCAGCAAGGCGACGCCGATCACCGCGGTGTTCCAGCAGTTGGCGATCGCGCTCGGTGTGGCGCTGGCCGGCGGCATCCTGGAAGTGTCAACCAAGATCCATGGTGGCCCGCTGACGCTGAGCGACTTCCACACCGCCTTCTTCATCGTAGCGGCGGTGTCGGCGGCAGCCTCGCTGTCGTTCATGCGGCTGGCCCCGGACGCCGGCAATGCCGTGTCTGGACATGGCCGGTTGACGCCGCCGAAGACGCTGGAGCCGGTGAGCCCGCCGGGGAGTTGAGGAGTGGCGCCCTCCACCGCCGGCGGGACGGCACCCCCTCTGGCCTGCCGGCCATCTCCCCCTCAAGGAGGGAGATTGGCAGCTTCGGCACTGCACTCACTCTTCACGGTCGAAGGTTTGCGAAGGCCGCGATGACATCCGATCTTCCCCCTTGAGGGGGAGATGTCCGGCAGGACAGACGGGGGTGCGAAGGATCGCTACAGAGCGACTTTTACGCTGTGCCGTTTCCGCCCTTGAAATCCTTCGCCAGCAAATACAGCTCCACCGATTCGTCGCGTGAGGCCGGCGGCTTGACGTGATGGACCGAGCGGAAATTCCGCTTGAGTCTCGCCAGCAATTCGTTCTCGGCGCCGCCCTGAAACGTCTTGGCCAGGAAATGCCCGCCAGGCTTCAATACCGACAGCGCGAAATCGGCCGCCACCTCGCAAAGATGCATGGTGCGGATGTGGTCGGTCCGCTTGTGGCCGGTGGTCGGTGCGGCCATGTCGGAGAGCACGATGTCGGGCTGGCCGCCCAGCGTCTCGGCCAGCCTCTCCGGCGCCTGCGGATCGAGGAAATCCATCAGCAGCACCGGCGCGCCCGGCACGGCGTCCATCTCGAGATAGTCGATGCCGACGACGTTCGGGTGTTCCGCGGTCGACTTGGTACGCGCGGCGGCGACCTGGCACCAGCCGCCGGGCGCCGCACCAAGGTCTATCACCTTCATGCCAGGCTTGAGCAAATGGTGCTTGTCGTCGATCTCGATCAGCTTGTAGGCGGCGCGCGAGCGATAGCCGTCGGCCTTCGAGCGCTGGACATAGGGATCGTTGATGTGGCGCTGCAACCAGCGGCGCGACGATTCCTTCAAGCCGCTTTTCTTCTTGATCTTTGTCTTCAGCACGCGAATGCCGGCGGAGCTCGGTCTTTCCGGTTTCTTGGTCATTGCTTGATTGCTTGTTTGAGCATGATCTTGTCCGAAAACCGGCAGCCACTTTTCGGGATCATGCTCTGCCTCGCCGCCAGACGCCGTCATCGGCCATCAATTCGCTCAATATGCCCTCGCGCAGGCCGCGGTCGGCGACACGCAGCCGCTCCGACGGCCAGACGGCGCGGATCGCCTCCAATATGGCGCAGCCGGCCAGAACCAGGTCGGCGCGGTCGGCGCCGATGCAAGGGTTGGCGACGCGTTGCTGGAAATCCCAGCCGACCAGTTTTTCGACCATGCGGTCGACGCTGTCGCGATCCATCCACAGCCCGTCGACGCGGCGGCGGTCATAGCGTTCGAGATCGAGATGGACGCCGGCCAGCGTCGTCACCGTGCCCGATGTGCCGAGCAAATGGAATTTCGGGCTGGCCAGGAGGTGGCTCAGCCGGTCGCGCCCGTCGAAGGCGCGCAGCCGCATTGCGACATCCTCGACCATGGCGCCAAAGATCTCGCGTGTCACCGTGCGGCCGCCAAAACGCTCGGCCAGCGAGACGACGCCGACCGGCAGCGACGTCCACGAGACGATATGGTTGGCAAGCCTTGGCGAGCGCTGACCGGTGAGGTCGATCAGCGCGATTTCGGACGAGCCGCCGCCGATGTCGAACAGCACGACGCCTTGCGTGTCGCGCTCGACCAGCGAGCCGCAGCCCGACACCGCCAGCCGCGCCTCGGTCTGGCGGTCGATGATCTCCAGCTTCAGGCCGGCCTCGCGCTCGACGCGCTCGAGGAACTCGACGCCATTGGCGGCGGTGCGGCAGGCCTCGGTGGCGATCAGCCTGGCTTTCCTGACCTTGCGGTTGCGCAATTTGTCACCGCAGATCTTCAGCGCCTCGACCGCGCGGTCCATTGCGGCGTCGCCGAGCCGGCCATTGGCGGTAAGGCCCTCGCCCAGCCTGACGATGCGCGAGAAGGCATCGATGACGCGGAACTGGCCATGGCGCGTCGGCACCGCGACCAGCAGCCGGCAATTGTTGGTGCCGAGATCGAGCGCGGCAAACACCGGCAATTCCTGCAGCGGCGGCGGTGTGCGGGCACCTTGCCCCGGCCTTGGCGGAGCTGAGGGCGGAGGCGCGTAAGCCGCTGGCTGGGGCGGGCGCGCGGCCGGGGCCTCGTTGGCGGCGGGCACCGAAGCGCCGGCCGCCAGCGGACGAGTCTCGTCGCGTGCGAAAACCTTGCGCCCGCGCCGGCGCTTGCGCCGTTTCTTGGGTTTGCCGTTCTGATGCGAGCCGTTCTGGCCCTTGTGGTCGTGGGACGTGTCGCCAGCCTGTCCATTGCCGGACCAGGGTTGCACCTGACGGCCGTAGCGTCCGGTGGATGGATTTGCCTGGCCGGACGGCGTCGGCGAACCCCTGGACACGCCCACTTCCGGCGCGCCAGCGCCGGCTTCGTGGTCTTCCACTGTCGTTCCTTCCGGCGCCGCGCGAACCGGAGACCGGACGCAGCAGGCGCTTTTACATGTTCAAGTTGCCGCCAGACTATCAGCGCCGCGCCGGATCACCAAGAGCGCTCGCGGCGAATTTTGCCGGCGGCGTGAAGGCGGCGACGTCGGTGAGCCCTTGTCCCCTTGGGAGAAGGGAAGGCGCGAGCGCCACAACGCGCCTTCCCGGTTGAATAGCCGGCTTCAATGAGGCATTTCTGACATGGAGGGTAAATCATTCGGCAACGCGGGCGGTTTGCCTGCTGCGAACCGGAAAACGGTACGGGCTGCAACGCATGATCGTCATGCCATGAACTGGAGGCGCTATTTCTGGCCCGTCATCGGCATCGCCGCGGTGGTGTTCTCGCTGTGGCTGCTGCTGCACGAATTGCGCGGCATCTCGCTTGACGATGTCTGGGCCGGCATAATCGCCATCCCGGCGCGCGGCTGGGTGCTGGCGGCGCTGAGCTCGGTCATCGCCTATGCCTCGCTCGCCGGCTACGACCACATCGCGTTGCTGCACATCGGCAAGAAAGTATCGTGGCTGTTCGTCACCTTCTGCTCGTTCACCACCTACGCGCTGTCGCACAATATCGGCGGCTCGGTGTTTTCCGGTGCGGTGATCCGCTACCGCGCCTACGGCACCAGGGGCCTGACCGGGCAGGACGTCGGCATTCTGGTGGCGATCTGCTGGATCACCTTCGTGCTGTCGACGCTGTTCGTCTCAAGCATCGTGCTGCTGCTCGAGCCCGACGTGATCGACCGGTTTTCCGGCACGCCGCATCACCGGCTGTCGCAAGCAGCAGGGCTCGCCATGCTGCTCGTGGTGGCGGCCTACATATTCGGCAGTTGGCTGCATCTGAGACCACTCAGGATCGGCAGCTTTCAGCTGCATTATCCGGCGCTGCCGATCGTGGCGCGGCAATTGCTGGTCGGCCCGATCGAACTGCTGGCGGCGGCGGCGATCATCTTCTTCGCCCTGCCCGCCACCGGCAATCCCGGCTATTTCATCGTGCTCGGCGTTTTCCTGGTGTCGTTCTCGATCGCGCAGATCTCGCATGCGCCGGGCGGGCTGGGCGTGTTCGAGGTGGTGTTTCTCGCGGGCTTGTCACATATGGACCAGGTCGGCGTGCTGGCGGCGCTGCTGGTGTTCCGGCTGTTCTACCTGATCATCCCGCTGCTGATCGCGCTCGGCGTGGTGCTGTTCTTCGAGCACTCGCAATACAGCCGCAGCGAGAGTTGAAGCTTGGCAATCGCGTCAGGCCTGATGACGACCGTGAGAAGATCAATCCTCAATGTAGGCGCCGCCCCTCAACCCCCTGCCGGGACCCTTCTCCCCGTGAAGAACGGGGAGAGGGTGAGGGGCAGCGCAAACGCCGGCAGGAGTGACGATAGGGCAAATCTGAAGCAACCGCGCCGATTGAAATGCCTACGGCAGGGTTGACTATTTTCCGGCGGCGGCTACAAGGCACGCGCGGCGACATCGTCGCCCTGCCCGTGTGGTTTTCAACGGCCGCGCCTGCTGGGGAATAGGTTAACGGTAGACCCACGGACTCTGACTCCGTTAGTCCTGGTTCGAATCCAGGTTCCCCAGCCAAGCAATTTCAATTACTTAGCTACCGAATCCGCTCCTCCGGGAATAACTTCCGTCGAATTACGGTGGTCGAATTACGGTGACAGTGCACGTTTCCCGTGTCGCCCTCTCCAGTATTGCCGCGTCGCCGATGTTACGATTTTGATGCACCCCTTGGGACCGAGATCGGGCAAATCGGCAACGCCGTGAGAACCCGGGAAACGAGCCCGGCGGCGAAAAGAAATTAGTGCACTGTCACCGCAATTCCTAAAACCTCTCCGGCAACCCTTCTACTCCCCGACAATGGACGTCGGCGGGCGTGCCGAGGTTATCGGATCGGCATGACGAAGGACGATCCTCCACGCGCCTTCCTCGCGCCGGAATATGGTGGTGACTCGAAGCGCAATCGGCACCAGTTTGTTGCCACCACCGACCTTGGATTGGAACCGCTCGACCTCGATGATGTATCCCAAGTCGGCTGTCGCATACTCCGAGATGCGCTCAAAGCCGATGGCCTTGCCGTGCCGGTAATTGGTGGCGGCCCGTTCCATGGTCTCAGCGGCCTTTCTCCATCCCTTCGCCGGCGGGCCAAAGGGATTGGCAATAATGACGTCGTCCTGTCGCGAGTAGAGGTTTTTCAAGGGCTCAGGATCGCCCTTTACGAAGGCATCCAGAGCCAGATGATCCTGCTCGATAAATTTCGTCAGGTCGGAGGCTAACATCTTAACATCGCCACATGAAAAAGAGAACTCTATCAAGCGCTTCGTCCGCCCTTGCCGTAGGCGTTCGGGCTGGTGTCCGGAGTATAGATCAGAATTACGGTGAGTGCACTTTTTACCATGTGGCCCCCGCCGCATGGTGCACCTTGCCGGCGTTCTCGGTCTGTCGCATCCCCAGCACCGTACGGGCGTGCCAAAGCGTCTTCACGTCCGAAGACTATGGTTTCACAAGAACTGCTCATCGAGTATTGCCGCGGCGCCGATGTCGCGGTTATCGATGCACCGGTGGGCCGAGAGCGTCGCCGGGCAAATCGGCAAAGCCGTGAGAACCCGGAAAACGAGGCACACGGCGAAAAGAAATTAGTGCACTGTCACCGTAACCAAACGACAAAAGCAAGCGGTCAACGGCTTCTTTGAGGTCTTTGACGGTTCCGTGCACGATTTTCTGAAATTGCACTTGGTTCGAGCCTTGGAGGGCCAAAGCGGCTTCCTCTAAGGCCTCTCGTCAGAAGCTGATGTCCGGGATTCGATGAGCGATTCTTTCATCGGAAGTTCCACGAACACGGGTCTTCGAAGCAGCATGCCCTGCGCGTAGGGTGCCCCCGAACGCGAAGCTCGAGACTCCGGGAAGTTCGAAAGTCGCTCTGCCACAAGCGTTGCCCTCGTCGATCACCTGTCCAAAGGGCCATGCTACCCACCAGTAATCCAAGCATGCCGGAGTACCACCGACATCCGCTACGATGAACGCTCGGCCAGACAGGTTGTACTCCCAGTAAATATCGACGCTTTGCCCGATATCGACCCATGTTGTCGTATAGTCTTCGGCGTGTACCGTACTCGCTAGCACAACAAAGACGACGCAGATTGACAGCCGTTGCATGGCGGTTCACTCGTAGATTCCTAAAAATCAGACGGTGGCCTCGGATGGAAGATAAGTGTTTTATCGTTCACCCGCTCAACTTCGATAAAGCCAAATGGCTCCTTTGACTGCTCTGTCAGTTGGTAAACACGGCCATTAAACATTGTCACTTCTGTGAAATACGATTTAGTATCATCCGAAAGAACTTGCCGTTTATCCACTGTCCAATCCATATCGAATTCTATGGCGACCGCATCTTGTAAAGTTGTCGTCCTCTTTACTATGGGTACCGACAACCTGCAATTTACCCAAGAATCACTTTTACGTCCCCAATTGTCCGTCTTGTGTCCCAAATAGATGCGGAACGTGAAGAGTTTCGGTGTAAGCGACTCACGCAAAACTGAACCGCAACTAGCATGGTCGCCACCTATGTCGACGGCACTAAATCCAGATGGTTTAGCTACAATAGCATCTACATCAAATGCCCATCCTCCTGCATCAAGATCGGGAGGTAGAGGCACTCCTTGATCGTATGTGCTGTCTCTTCCTTTTCCTCCTTTGGCCACTGTGTACGCGTTGGTTTCGGTTGATATGGTATCATGTTGCGGCACAACCTTGATCTTGGCCATCCTTTTCGGCAGGAGCAGAAAAGTCATCTCGCGGTCTATCGACGCTGTTGACCCCCAAGTCGAGGGTTTCCACCAAGTCGAAGTGGACCAGGTGAAATGCCCTTTCATCGTTTGAAGTCTTGATTTGGCTTCATCGAATTGCAGGCCCTCCCGCTTTATGAGGGACAGCAGCTCGTTATCCGTTGCACGGTTCGCCGGCTGCTCAGCATCGCCGACCGTCAGTTTCGATTCTGCGGTGGACACCTTAGGACCCACTATGTGCACCGGTATCTGCTCATCACCAATTGGCAGAAAGACTCTTGGAAAATAGTCCACCACCTCTGGATCTTTATTTGTGAAAGGAAGATCTTTAATGGTTGAACTCCATTGATTTGTGATTTTTTGGATATCTTTTGCAGTTTTTTCTTCGCCTTTCTCCAAACGATCAAGATCAGTACTCATATTATTAAAGAAATTTTTTGTTGTCTCATCGATTCTATCAAATCCCTGATTCAGCAATTCGGAATTCGCCTTTTTCCAGGCTTCGATTATACTCAGTGCTCGGATAGCGGCGTTATTGACAACGTCGTTTGCGTCATCCTTTGCACGATCTAAGATGGACTGCGCCTTATGCTCTATTCCACCGAGAACTGCGTCCGTGATCGGATCGGCTGCTTGTAGTGGAAGAATCGAAATACACGCTGTTGTTAGCAGCGAAACTAAAGTCATGCGACGCATAATTCCCTCCCTTGCACGGTATTTTTCTTTTAGTTTTGTCCCGAATGTGTTTTTTATTGAACTGTGGGTTCAACAACATAGGGGCGAAGGCTTTCGTGTGCCAACGTTATTCAACCAAGTTGCTAAATAATTTTGATGATGCCTCTGATTTTCTGGAGGAATGCCATTTGCGTCCCTCGCCTCATCAATAATGAATGCTCAATCCCCAGTATCTTGCGGACGCTCGCGAGCGCCGCCTCGTTCACCTCGATATACGCGACGATGTACCACTCGCCGTTTTCTTCCCTGGCCATGCCCATCGGCTCGGCGCGCCACTTCAGCGCGCCGTGGTGCGGCATGAAGTAGGTTTCCTGGATGCCGCCGACGGCGCTGAGGCCCTCGTCGAGAGCGTATTCCATCACCGCGCAGCACAGCTGCGTCAGTGTTCCCCTCAGTCCGGCAGTTCGTTTGTCGGGAACGACGAATGTGCGGGTCCATTCGGCCCAATCGGGACGTCTTGGGACGCCCGATTTTTCACACATGTGAGAAAAAACCTCCGAGACCATGTGCGGCTCGCTCGTTGGGATCAATCGAGCCGAAGTCACTACGCGATCGTCTTCAATGCCCAGCAGGTATGTCGCCGCGTCTGTATCGAATTGATCCAGTTCGCGACCATCCGGGCTCGGAGGGCGCCAGCGTTTTTGGTGCACGAAGAAATCGTGCCGGCGGCGCAGAAACTCGTCGAATTCGTTTTCGTAGAGATGCTTGTTATGCGCATTGACTACGTGGGCCGTTATCATGGCGCGATCCCCCGATCGTTTCTCGCAGGGATACTCGCAGTCGCGCTAATATACGTCACCTGTCCGATGGGACAGTTGACGCGTTCAGGGATGGATCAGGCGCCGGCGCACCGCCTCGACGACCGCTTGCGTGGTCGTTGCGACGCCAAAAGCCTCGCGCGCCCGTGTCGAATGCCATTTGACAGTACGCTCGGTCAGGCCGAGAATCTGGGATGTCTCAGACGATGTCTTGCCGGCCGCGGCCCACAAGAGCACCTCTTTTTCCCGGTCGGTCAGCAGACCTTCATGGTCATCATCGTCATTCGCCAAGGCCTGGATCGACATGCCGGCATAGACCGCCATCGTCACCAGTTGCACCTGATGGCGCGGCGACAGGGTGCAGGCCTTCGCGGAAGAGGCGAACGACAGCACGGATTGCCAGTGATGAACGCTGAGCATCGGTACGGCGAAGCCGCTACAGATGCCGAACTCCGTCGCCTCGCCGGCGACGCGTCGTGAGCCCTCCGTATCCGACCACTTTGCCGGGACTTCGGACCACAGGAACGGCTTCAAAGTCTTTGCCGAATAGATGCAGACACCATCAGCCGCGGCATGCTCGGCCTCGACATAGCGTTCGAACCAGCCGGTCGGCCAGCCATTCAGTTCAACCATCGGGGCAAGCTTCTGGCCACCGAGCGGCACGCCGCTCAGGATAAGGTGCTCGAAGCCGAGATTCCGCACGGTTTCGAGAAGGTCGCCCAGAAGCGGCCCGGTAGCTGTGTGCTTCCTGCAGCGTTCGACAAAGTCGAACACATCTGAATCGATCATGCCAGAGACCCCCCGTCTCCACGCCCGAAAACAAAGCTTACCTTAAATTAGCGACTTCGAATACTCCCAATAAGTGTGTCCGCCACGCAGGACGCGTGGACCAAAATCAGCTAGATCAGCCGGATTGTGATCAGCAACACAGGACCAAAAAGCATGACGCCATCATTGCCGAAACGAAACGAGCCGTTCCGGGCCGGCGAAACCGCGCTGCTGCTGGTCGACATGCAGCGGGTCTGGCTGGAGCCGGGTGCTGATCCGGCGCATCCGGAGCGCGGGCCCGATCACTATTTCTACCGGCAGACGGCGTCGCAAACGATCCCCAACCAGGAACGCCTGCTGGCGGCGGCGCGAGCCAACGGCGTCGAGGTGATCCATACAATCATCCAGAGCCTGACCGAGGACGGCCGCGACCGCTCGCTCGACCACAAGCTGACGCCGATCCATATCGCGCCCAGCCTGCCGGAAGGCCTGCCGGTGCCGTCGCTGGCGCCGGTCGGCGACGAAATCATGCTGCCGAAGACATCGTCGGGCGTCTTCAACTCGACCAACATCGACTATGTCTTGAAAAACCTCGGCGTGCGTTATCTGATCGTCGCCGGCATCATGACCGACCAGTGTGTCGACATGGCGGTGCGCGATGCCGCCGATCGCGGCTACCTTGTCACCTGCGTATCGGATGCCTGCGCCGCCGCCTCGCAGGAGCGCCATCACGGTGCGCTCGAGGCTTTCGGTGGCTATTGCTGGGTCACTGATACCGCCACCGTTACGGGCCGTTTCGAAGCCTTGGGAAAAGCTGCATGACATCGACCGTCGAACCGCTGGTTGCCGTCGTCACCACCGATCTGTCGGCGATCACGCGCGGCCGCTCGGTCGTCGAAAGCAAGCTGCAGAAGATCGCCGCGACCGGTGTCGGCTGGCTGCAGGCCAATCTGTCGCTGACGCCGTTCAACTCGATCGTCGATCCCAATCCCTGGGGTTCGTCCGGCGATGTGCGGCTCGTTCCCGATCTCAACGCGCGGTTCCGCACGGCGCTGACCGGATCGGCGACGGCTTTCGACATGGTCGCCGGCAACATCGTCGAACTCGACGGCAGCCCGTGGGTCGGCTGTACGCGGACCATGCTCAAGGATGCGCTGGCGGAGTTGAAGGCGGCGGCCGGGCTTTCCGTCATCGCCGCCTTCGAGCATGAATTCCATATCGAGGGCGACTTCGGGCCGGCCCATTCGATGTCGTTGGCCGCACTGCGCCGCGCCGACCCGTTTGCCGCCAATCTGATGGCGGCGCTGGCGGAAGCCGGCGTCGCGCCCGAAGTGGTGATCGCCGAATTCGGCACCGACCAGTTCGAGGTGACGTGCGCGCCAACCGATGCGCTTGCCGCGGCCGATCGCACCGTCGCCATCCGCGAGATCACGCGCGAAATCGCGCGATGCGCCGGCTGGCGGGCGAGCTTCGCGCCGAAGATCGCGCCGGATGCCGTCGGCAACGGCGTCCATATCCATTTCAGTTTCGTCGACGACGCCGGCCAGCCGGCGACCTACGACCCGGCCCAGCCGGGCGGCCTTTCCAGCCAGGCCGCTTCGTTCTGTGCCGGTGTGCTGCGCCACCTGCCCGCGATCACCGCCATGACGGCGGCGAGTGTGTCGTCCTACTACCGGCTGAAGCCGCATAGCTGGAGTTCGTCCTACACCTGGCTTGCCGATCGCGACCGCGAGGCGAGCCTGCGCATCTGCCCGACGGTGACGATCGGCGGGCGCGATCCGGCGCGGCAATACAATATCGAATACCGGGCAGCCGACGCCACCGGCAATCCCTATTTGTCGCTGGCAGCGATCGTGCGCGCCGGGCTGGAGGGGCTGAAGGCCAAGCTGCCGGCGCCGCCGCTTGTCTCGGGCGACCCGACGCTGATGAGCGGTTCCGAGCGCAAGAAGCTTGGCCTCGTGCGGCTGCCGGAAACGCTGCCTGCGGCACTCGACGCGCTCGTTGCCGACAAGACCGTCACCGGATGGTTCGCGCCGGTGTTCGTCGAGACCTTTGTCGGCCTCAAGCGGCATGAGACCGAGCGCCTCGCCGGTCTCGACCCAGTGGCGGTCTGCGATCTCTACCGGACGCTGTATTGATGGCTGAGCCGGTTGCCAACGCCATCCTACCGGAAGGTTGGCCACCCGCGGTCGACGCAATCAACGAAACGGGGCGTTCCGATATCGTTCTGATATGCGAGCACGCGTCCAATCATATTCCGGCCGAGTATGCGCGGCTCGGTCTCGACAGCCGCCATTTGCAGCGCCATATCGCCTGGGATATCGGCGCCGCCGAAGTGACCCGCGCTCTGTCGAAACTGCTCGATGCTCCGGCTTTCCTCAGCTCCTATTCGCGGCTGTTGATCGATCTCAACCGGCCGCTTGGTTCCAGCGGCAGCATTCCGGCGCTATCGGAGGACACCGGCATCCCCGGCAATGTCGGCCTCGATCCGGAGGAGCGAAGCCGGCGTGCCGAAATCATGTTCGCGCCGTTTCATGACCGCGTGGCCGCCCATCTCGACGACCGGGCGAAGCAGGGCAGACCGACGCGGATCGCGACGGTCCACTCCTTCACGCCGGTCTTCCTCGGCATTGCGCGGCCCTGGCACGCCGGCGTGCTTTACGACCGGGCAGTCGATTTCGGCCAGGCAGTGCTTGCCGGCCTGCGCGCCGACGGTGCGCTCAACGCCGCGGCAAACGAGCCTTATGCGATCAGCCGCGACGGCGACTACGCCATACCGGTCCATGGCGACGATCGCGGCATTCAGGCCGTCCTCATCGAGATCAGGCAGGACCTGCTGGCGGGCCGCTCCGGCATCGAAGAATGGGCGAAGCGGCTGGCCGCAGCGTTACCGGCGCAGACACAGGGTTTGTGAACAAGCTCGGCTGCTCGAGCGCAACGCGAGAGCCGAGCCGTCGATGAAAAGCCTCCACCCGTCCTCAGGAGAAGATTTCCGCCAAGTCTTCGACGCTGGTGCCTTCCTTGACTTGTCGCAATTCGACATAGCTGACCGCTGCGGCGATCGACAATACGACTTGCTCGACTGCGCCCCGCAAGGCGTCCAGGAAGAACCCGAGCGTAATGCCTAGGGAAGGTAGGACGCGGTCCGACGCAAAATTGATTGCGACCGAAGCCACGAATAGGGGAAACCAGAGACCGAGCAGACGCCAGCGGCTCCCCTTGGAAAGGTCGCGGCTGCGGCCCAAACTCGCGAATACTCCCAAACGTTCCTGTATCAGAACCGGTATCGCTACAACCCAGAGAACCAACCACAACAATCCCGGAACGATGAGCAGCACGAGGCCGACTGTGAAGCCGATGTTGACAATCAGCGAAATGCCGATTGCCGGCAGCAGCAGCGCCAAGGCTGTCCCCATACAATCTCGCATCGACGGCCGCTTGCCGCTCAAATCCTCGATCGCAGCGCGCGTCAGCACCGCCTCCAGGAAAGCCATAAGGACCACATAGCCGATCGCGCCAATGACCGTGAGCACGAGCCGTTGAACCGAGAATTCCGCAACGCCATGCTCGATATTCGTAACGGATTTCCAGAACCAGAGCGCAAACACGAATCTGGGCAAGGTGTAGAAAATCAGGGCAAGCCCGAGGCAGAGCGCGAGATTGCGGCCGATGACCGCAAAGCTGGCGCCGAAAACCCTGCCGATACGAAATGTGTTGGGCTGGTCCAGCGTTATTGACGCCACGATATTACCTATCCAGTCCAGACCGATCCTGACGCGATGAAGGCAGCAAATCCCTTGCCGCTACGAGAAGATTTCCGCCAAGTCTTCGACGCTGGTGCCTTCCTTGACCTGGCGTAGCTCGACATAGCTAACGGCGATGGCAACCGATATTACCGTCGACACGACCGTTGACACAACGGCGCTTCCAATCGCGCCCACAATCAGGCCAACGGTCGAGAGGCTGCCGGTAAGGGCGAAAGCCAATCCAAACACCAAAGCGAATGCCATTTGGAAGGCAATCGCCACCAAGAACAGAATCAGCAAAAGACCGAATAGTGACCAGCGGCTGCCCTTCGTCAGGGCGCGGCTCCGCGACATCGAGCCAAACACGCCAAGGCGCTCCTGGATCAGCACGGGTACGGAAACCGATATACCAAGCAACCACATGATGCCGGGAACAAGCAGCATCACGAACGCGATGATCGTCCCGAAGATCGGGATAATCAGCCCTGCGACGGCAATCGCAACAACCCCGAGGACCATGACGAAAAAGACCACCAGCCCGATGCCAAGCGTCGGGAATATGCAGCGCAAAGCTATTTGGATGCAGTCACCGATTGCCGGGCGCTTGCCGTTCAAGTCTTCTATCGTCGCCCTCACCAGTGATGATTGAAACAACAAAGCCAGCACAAGATATATCAAGCCAAAAGCCACCGATATTAACGAGTTGCGTAGAATCGCCGAGGGATCGGCAACAGCCATAGTTTCGGGACTAGCAATATTGATGTTGGCAAAATTGCTGTAATTCCAAAGGTTAAGCACCAGTGCCGGAAGGGCGGAAAAAAGAGCCGCTAGTCCGACCAACAGACCCGGATTGCGGCCGATAACCGCAAAACTGTTGCTGAAAACCCTGCCGATGCGAAACTTGTCCGACCGTTCCAATGTCGTTGAAACCATGATGCGTCCCCCGCCTAATCACCGCATATCGGCTGGTGATCCCCGCATTAAATGTGCCAACATTGGAGGTCGACGTCTAGTCCACTTGCAATTGTCTTGCCGCATTGCCAGTGTCGGCTGGGGAACCACAGGTTGCAGGGGAGAGGGTGGCGGTGGCACAGCCAGGCACAGCGGAAGCCGAACGGCTGACCAATCTGCACAAGCAGCTGATCGCCGATGAGTCGATCCAGTTCGACCTGCCGGCCTATGTGCCGCCGAAGCCGCCCGAATGGCTGAAACCGCTACAGGATTTTTTGTCGTGGCTCGGTCCCTACATGATCTATCTGTTCTGGGGGGCGGTGATATCGGGCGTCGCAATCATCCTGCTTCTGGTCTTCCTTGAGGTGAAAGGCATCGCCTGGCGGCTGCCGTGGCAGCGCGCCCGACCCGAAGTCGAAGACGAAGAAGCCTGGCGCCCCGACGCCGGCGCCGCGCAGATCCTGCTGTCGCAAGCGGATGCGCTGGCCGCACGCGGCGACTATGACGAGGCGGTTCACCTTTTGCTTCGGCGCAGCGTCGCCGATATTGCCGGCCGGCTGCCGGACTTCCTGCGCCCGTCGCTCACCGCGCGCGACATCGCCAATGCCCCTTCCCTGCCGGGAAGGGCGCGCCATGCGTTTACCGAGATCGCCCGCATTGTCGAGGCGGCGCTGTTCGCGCGCCGGCCGGTCGGCGCGGAAGGCTGGCGGCAGGCGCGCGGCGCCTATGAACGTTTCGCCTTCCGGGATGCCTGGACGTGAGCGCACCGGCGGTCGAGGCACAGGAGCCGTTCAATCGAAAGACACTGTTTTGGGGGATTTTCGCCAGCCTCCTTGCGGCAGCCGGTTTCTTCCTGCTGTCCACCTATGCTCCCGATTTCCGGCAACCCGGCAATGGCGGCGCCACGCCGCTGTCGAAAAGCGGCGTCGGCTACGCCGGCCTGGCGGAATGGCTGCGGCTCACCGGCGAAGCGCCCTTGATGGCGCGGACCGAAGACGATCTTGCCAGAGATATACTGCTGATCGTCACCATCTCGCCCGACAGCGATCCGGAGGCGCTTGACCGCATTCTTGAGCTTCGCGATGACCGCGAGACTCTCTTCGTGCTGCCCAAATGGCAGACCTTGCCCCTCCAGCAGCATGAGGGATGGAAGATGAAAATCGAGCGTTTGCCCGACACCGTAGTCAACAATTGGCTCGGCCGGATCGCCAAGGCCAAGCTCGGTGTCGGCAGGAGCACGGTCGAGCAACTCGAGATCCGGGGCCATCTCGTCGCCGCGCCGCAAGACATGCAATGGGTTGCCGACGATCACCCGATCATTGCGGCAGGCAGCGGCAAGGCCGTCCTCGTCGAATTCCAAGACAAACCCTTTTTCATCCTGACCGACCCCGACCTAATCAACAATTCCGCGCTTGGAGATGCCGACAAGGCGGCCGCGGCGCGCGACCTGATCCAATGGCTGCGGCCTGGCAAGGGTCTGGTCATGTTCGATCTGACACTGCACGGCGGGGCGCGGAAATATGACCTCGCCAAGCTTCTGGTCGAGCCGCCGTTCCTGGCGCTGACACTGACGATCCTGATCGCTGCGGCGCTGGCGTTCCTGCATGGCCTTGGCCGGTTCGGCCCGCCGCGTATAAACCCCCCCCCGATTGGCGTCAGGCCGCGGGGGCTGGGGGCTAAGCCGGCGATGGGCTCTCGGGGGGGCGGGGGGGGTGCCGCCTGGGCGTGGGGGGGTCCGCCCCCCGGTTTCCCCCCCCGCGCGCTATCCCCTCGCCATCGGGGGGGTGGGTCTATACGACGGCGATGCTCATGCGGCGTGCCGGCCGGCTGGACGAACTGGGAGGCCGCTATGCGGCCTTGATGCGGGTACGCGCCGGCGCGCTGCTCGGGGCACCGCAAGGGTTGCAAGGCAAAGCGCTCGACCACTGGCTCGACTCTCGCGATAAGGAGCAAGCCGGCGGCTTCACGACGCGCTCGCAAGCGGCCGGCGAGGCGAAGAATCTGACACAGATGCAACAGGCAGCAGAACGGCTGCATGACTGGACGGCAAGGAGGCTCGGTGAACGTCGATGATGTGAAGGCCCTGGCGACACGGATCAGGGAAGAAGTGGCCAAGGCGATCACCGGGCAGCACGATACGGTCGACCTGATGCTGACCGCCTTGTTTGCGGGCGGGCATATCCTGCTGGAAGGTCCTCCGGGCACGGCCAAGACCATGACCGCGCGCTGCTTCGCCCAGGCGCTTGGGATCGCCTACGGGCGGATCCAGTTCACGCCGGACCTGATGCCCGGCGATATCGTCGGGTCGAACATCTACAACTTCCAGACCGGGCAGTTCACGCTGACGCGCGGCCCGATCTTCTGCGATCTCCTGCTTGCCGACGAAATCAACCGCACGCCGCCCAAGACGCAGGCCGCACTGCTCGAGGCGATGCAGGAGCATGCGGTCACCTTCGACGGCACCACGCATTCGCTCGGCCGCAATTTCATGGTCGTCGCGACCCAGAATCCGATCGAGCACCAGGGCGTCTATCCGCTGCCGGAGGCGCAGCTCGACCGCTTCCTGTTCAAGCACCGCGTCAGCTATCCCGGCCCCGAGGAAGAACGAGCCATCATCGTCCATCATGGCGGCGGCTCCGCCTCGCACGACATCGCGCAATATGGCATCGAGGCGCAGACGGACCGCGAGACGCTGCAGGAGGCCCTTGAAGTCGTCGGCTCCGTCACCCTTGTCGACGATGTCGTCGGCTACATAGCGGCGCTGGTTCGGGCTACGCGCGAAAATGCCGATCTGGAGGTCGGGGCCAGTCCGCGCGCCGGCGCCATGCTGGCGCGGGCGGCGCGTGCCCGGGCGGCGCTGGACGGACGCGCCTATGTGATCCCCGACGATGTCAAGGCGCTGGCGGTGCCGGCGCTGCGTCATCGGGTCATCCTTTCGCCTGCCGCACAGATCGATGGCCGGCTGGTCGAGCAGATCGTCTCCGACCTGGTCGACCAGACGGAAGCACCACGTTGATCTATCCCAGCGGCCGAGCGGTATGGGCAGCTGCGGCCGGCGCGGTGCCGGCCTTCCTGGTCGCGTTGGCATTGCCGTCGTTCTGGTATCTGGGATTGCTGTGGAGCTGTCTGCTGCTTGCCTTCCTGGCGGTGGATGCAGCAGCCGGACGCGGACGGGCATCGCTGAATGCCAGCATCGATGCGCCGCAGCAGGCCGGTGTCGGCGGGGAATTCGGCGTGCAAATCACCGCCCGTCACTCGGGGCCGCGCGCAGCGGAGGCCCGCGTCGGCCACGATGCGCGTCTGGCGCCGGTGGACGGCAGCGGCGGCGCCTTGCTGCCAACCGCCGGAGGCGGCTCGCTCAACCTCCGCTTCCAGGCGCTGCGGCGCGGCGTCGCCAGCTTCGACCGTCTCTGGGTGCGCTGGCGCGGGCCGTTCGGGCTGGTCTGGAACCAGGTCGTGCTGCCGGTGGAAAGCAAGGTTGCGGTGCTGCCCGACGTCAGCAGCGCCCGCGGCGAGGCGATCACGCTGCTGCAACATGCGGCGCTTGCCGAAGGCCATGCGCAGCGCCGCGCCGGTCAAGGCCGCGAGTTCGACGCGCTCAAGGACTACCAGCCGGGCATGGGCCGGCGGATGATCGACTGGAAGCGCAGCGCCCGCCACGGCAAGCTTTTGGCGCTCGAGTTCCGCATCGAGGAGAACAACAACATCGTGCTGGCCATCGACAGCGGACGCCTGATGTGCGAACCGGTCGACGGGGTGCCGAAGGTGGACCGGGCGGTGACGGCCGCCCTGCTGTCGGCATTCATCGCGCTGAAGGGCGGTGACATGGTCAGCCTGTTCGGCTTCGATGCAAGGCCGCGCATTTCGAGCGGCGCGGTGCGCGGCCCCGCCAGCTTTGCGATGATCCAGAAACGGGCCGCCGAGATCGACTACTCCAGCGAGGAGACCAATTTCACGCTGGCATTGACGACGCTGGCGGCGCGGCTCGACCGCCGCTCGCTGGTCATCATCTTCACCGATTTCGTCGATCCGATCAGTGCGGAATTGATGCTGCGCACCGTGGGCCGGCTCACCGAACGGCATCTCGTGCTGTTCATGATGATGAAGGACACCGAACTGGAGAGCCTGGCCGACCTGCCGCCACGCTCCGGCGAGGATGTTGCCCGCGCGGTCGTTGCCGGAGGGCTCTTGCGCGAAAGGCAGGTCGTCATCGGCCGGCTGCGCCTGCTCGGGGCGCATGTGATCGAAGCCGACCACAACCGGCTCGGCCCGGCGCTGGTCGAGCGCTATCTGCAGTTCAAGCAGGAGGATTTGCTGTGACAGCGCCGGTACGCGGCAATGCGGTGCGCGGCGACGCGGTACGCCAGTCGCTGGCCAGCTTCCGCCGCGAGCGCGAGGCCGACTGGAAGGCATTCGAGGCGCTGCTGGCGCGTGTCGAGAAGCGTGCGCCGCGGACGCTTTCCGAAGAGGAGCTGCTGTCGCTGCCGCTGCTCTATCGATCGGCGCTGTCTTCCCTGTCGGTGGCGCGCGCGACATCGCTCGATAATGCGCTGGTCGGCTATCTCGAAGCGCTGTCGCTGCGCGGTTATTTCTATCTCTACGGCGCGCGCCGCGGGCTGCGGCAGCGCCTCGCCGATTTCTTCCTGCATGACTGGCCCGAAGCCATTCGCGACCTGTGGCGCGAGACATTGGCGTCGGTCGCGCTGATGGTGATCGGCATTGGTGCAGGCGCCTGGCTGGTGGCATCCGACAAGAGCTGGTTCGACGCGATCATCCCGCCCGGCCTGGCAGGAGGCCGCGGCCCCGACACCTCGGCCGAGCTGCTGCGAGGCATGCTTTATGATGGCGACAATGGCTTTCTCTCAGGCTTTGCCGCCTATCTGTTCACGCACAACGTCCAGGTCGCAATCCTGGCCTTCGCCCTTGGCTTCGCCTTCGCGGTGCCGACGGTGCTGCTGATGCTGTACAACGGCTGCATGATCGGGGCGTTGTTCCAAGTCTATTGGTCCAAGGGGCTTGGCATGGAGCTCGGCGGCTGGCTGGCCATCCACGGCACCACCGAATTGTTCGCAATCTCTTTGGCCGGCGCGGCGGGCATGCGCATCGGCACCAGCATCGCCTTTCCCGGCGAATTGACACGCATGGCGGCAGCGGCTCGCGCCGGACGCATCGCCGCGAACGCCATGGTCGGGGTCTCGGTCATGCTGCTGTTTGCCGGGCTGCTCGAGGGCATTGGCAGGCAGACCATCACCAGCGACGTCACGCGCTACGGCATTGGCGGGGGCATGCTGGTGCTGTGGATCGGTTATTTCTACCTGTTCCGGGCGGTGCGGCATGGCGATCGTTAAACGCGCCGCCTTCGCGGCTGTACGGCCGCTGATCACGCCCGAAGGCGTCGATCTCCGGATAAAGTTGGCCGACGCCGGCACGCGGGCCTCCGCCTTCCTGCTCGACATCGTGTTCATCGCCGTGGCTGCAATCGTGATCACGATCGTCGCGCTGTTCGGGGTGGGAGGCCTTGGCAGCGAGGGATTTCAGCCGCTCTTCGTCGTCTGGATCATCCTGATCTTCTTTCTGCGCAACGCCTACTTCATCGTCTTCGAAGCGGGCCGGCGCGCGGCTACGCCCGGCAAGCGGATCGTCGGCATCCGGGTCGCGTCGCGCAGCGGAGACGGCCTGTCGATCGACCAGGTCATCGCCCGCAACCTGATGCGCGAGATCGAGGTGTTCCTGCCGCTGTCGATCATCGTTGGACGCAGCGGGACCGACCTCGCCGACACGTTGACGACGGTGTTCGGACTGGTGTGGACGCTGCTGTTTGCCTTGTTCCCGCTGTTCAATCGCGACCGCATGCGGATCGGTGATCTGTTGGCGGGGACCTGGGTGGTAGAGGCGCCGAAGCGCGCCTTGCTTGAAGACCTGTCGGCACGGCAGGATCCGGCGGCCGGCGCCTTCCGGTTCAGCCACGCCCAGCTCGATGCCTACGGGATTGCCGAACTCCACAAGCTGGAAGAGGTGCTGCGCCGCGACGACTATTTCGCCCTGCGGACGGTGGCCGAAACGATCGGACGCAAGATCGGCGCGGCACCCCAAGCCCATGACGCACGCGCGTTCCTGACGGCTTACTACGGCGAGCTACGGGCGCATCTCGAGCGCAAGCTGCTGCTGGGCAACCGCAGGGCTGACAAGCATGCGCGGTAACAACGCTCCACGAGGCTGTCATGAACACATCTCTATCCGAGCTTGAACTTCAAGAGATGGAAGCCCGAGTTGCCGCGGCCCAGACCGGCCCGTGGAAATCGTGGGTCGAGGGCCGGGATTTTTCTGGAGGATCGAATTTCATCCAAACCGGCCAAGGACCGGATAGAGGTGAAGACATCGAAATGACTGGCGCGACGATTGCCGACCAGGATTTCATTGCCGCCGCTCGCCAGGACATCCCTCGCCTGATCGCCGAAGTCCGCAGGCTACGTGGAATTGCTAATCGCACGAATTGAATTCGTGGTCGTTTTTCGACAATCCTGCCGACTCTCCTGCCCTATCCCACCCACTTCTCGTAGTCGGACACCAGCAGATGCAGCGGTGCTGTGTCCTCGTCGATGTCCGCGAAGCGGCCGATTGGTTCGCGAAAGACATTGTCGGTGAGATCGTCGTTGACGGTCGAGACCTCGCCGATCAGCACGTCCTTGCCCTCGGCCCAGAAGGCATGCCAGACACCCGGCAGCAAAGTGACGCTCTGGCCTGGGTCGAGCTTCAGCAGCCCACCCGCGGGCAGCCTGTGGATGGTTCCGTCGACAGGCACCGATACTTCGGCCTTCGGATCGATGCCGCCATCGCGATCATGCATGAACAGCTCCAGCACCAGTTTGCCGCCGCCACGGTTGATGATGTCCTCGGCCTTGATGTTGTGGCGGTGCATCGGCGACAGCTGATCCTTGCGCGAGATCATGATTTTTTCGGCATAAAGCATGCCCATGCCCTTCTTCATGTCCTCGTAGCGGCCGTTGCGAACGGTGAACAGGAACAGGCCGAGCTCGTCGAATTTCTCCTGGCCGTAGTCGGTGATGTCCCAGCCAAGCCGCGACGAGAAGATTGCCGACGAATCCTGCCGGCGCGCCTTCATCTCTTCCGGCGACCAGTAGGCGAAGGGCGGCATGATGTAGCCGAACGAGCGGATGAAGGCGTCGGCGTCGCGGATGATGTCGTTGATGGCGGAGCGTTTCATGATCGTGGTTCCTTCCCGTCGCTTTGCGAGCGCTAGAACGGTTCATCGTTTCACGGAAACGCCGAACCGCTCGATCTTTTTTTGGACGCAATTCCGGACGGAAAACCGTTTCACACTTTTCCTGGAATTGCTCAAACCGCAATAGCCGAACGTCCATCCGGTGTCGATGCAAACTGCTGTCGCTGGCCCCATGACATGCGGTCCGATCAGGGCCATAAGGTCAACCAATTTTCCGATGGTGAGACCATGCGCAGCATAGACGACCTCGATACGCCGGCGATCCTGATCGATGCCGACCGCGCCGAAGCCAATATCGCGCGGGCGCAGGCCCATGCCGACCGGCACGGGCTGAAGCTCAGGCCGCACGTCAAGACCCACAAGCTGCCCTACTGGGCAAAGAAGCAGATCGCGGCGGGCGCCGTCGGCATCACCTGCCAGAAGATCGGCGAGGCCGAGGTCATGGCCGATGCCGGACTGACCGACATCTTTCTGCCCTACAATATCGTCGGGCGGGCCAAGCTGGAGCGCCTCAAGGCGCTGCACGGCCGCGTAACCCTGTCGGTGACAACGGACAGCATGGACACGCTGATGGGGCTTGCCGCCACCTTTGCCGATCCCGGCCACCGCCTGCCGGTGCTGGTCGAATGCGACACCGGCATGGGCCGCTGCGGTGTGCAGTCGGCCGGCGAGGCAGTCGCGCTGGCGAGCGAGATCGACAAGGTTCGGGGGCTCGTCTTCGGCGGCTTGATGACCTACCCGGGGGCCGGCCGCGCCGCCGAGACCGAGGCGTGGCTCGCCGAAGCGCGGCAAGCACTTGCCGCAGCCGGCCTTGCTTGCGAGCGCATCTCCAGCGGCGGCACACCCGATATGTGGCGTTCCGGCGAGCACAGCGTCGTTACCGAATACCGGCCCGGCACCTACATCTATCTCGACCGCTACCAGGTCGCCAAAGGCGTCGGCAGCCTCGACGATTGCGCACTGACGGTGCTGTCGACGGTGGTCAGCCACCCAACGCCGACACGCGCGATCCTCGACGCCGGCAGCAAGGCCCTGTCCAGCGACACACTGGGGCTCGCCGATTTCGGTGAGCTGCTGGGCATTTCAGGCGCAAGGGTGACCAGCCTCAGCGAAGAGCACGGCAACGTCACGCTGTCAGGCGGCGCCGAGCTTCGCATCGGCGAGCGCGTGCGCGTCGTGCCCGACCATTGCTGCGTCGTCACCAACCTGTTCGACGAGGTGCATCTGATCGAAGGCGACAAGGTGCTGGAAACGCTGCCGGTGGCAGCACGCGGGCGGATGGGGTGAGTCCAGCTGGAGCGCGTGCGCTTCAGGTACAAAATCCTTCAAACGCTGGAGGGACAGCACCCCCCCTCTGGCCTGCCGGCCATCTCCCCCTCAAGGGGGGAGATCGGTAGCTTCGCCTCTCTTTCAACATTCGCGATTGGCGAAACGATACGTGACATTCAATCTCCCCCCTTGAGGGGGAGATGTCCGGCAGGACAGAGGGGAGCGCGAAGGAACTCGACGGCGGTCAGTTAGCCTGCCTTGCCGCGACGCGGCGCATCGAAATGACTCGGCGGCGGAGGATTTCCGTGCGCATCGCCGCTAGGTGCAGCGCGAAGAAAAGCACGGTGAAGCCGAGTGCCATCACCAGCAATGGCCACAACAGGCTTGAGTCGATGGTCGGGCCACCGAGCCGGAACACCGACGCCGGCTGATGCAGCGTGTTCCACCAGTCGACCGAAAATTTGATGATCGGAATGTTGATGAAGCCGACCAGGGTGATGATGGCGGCGGCCCACGCGGCGCGCCCGGCATCGTCGAGCGCGCGGGTCAGCGCGATGATGCCGAGATACATCAGGAACAGGATGAAGACCGAGGTCAACCGCGCGTCCCATACCCACCAGGTGCCCCACATCGGCTTGCCCCAGATCGAACCGGTGATCAGTGCAAGGGCGGTGAAGACGGCGCCGATGGGTGCCGCCGATTTCAGCGCCACGTCGGCCAGCGGATGGCGCCAGACCAGCGTGCCCAGTGCCGAGACCGCCATCAGCGTGTAGCACATCATGGCGAGCCAGGCGAAAGGCACGTGGATATACATGATGCGAACGGTGATGCCTTGCTGGAAGTCCTCGGGCGCCGTGAAGCTCATGTAGAGGCCGACAGCGAGGATGATGGCGGCAACGCTCGCCAGCCACGGCACGACCTTGTCGGCCAGCCCGACGAACCGCGTCGGGTTGGCAAGGTCCATCCAGCCGGAGAGGCGTGAAGTCGTGTCGCTCATGCCGCCTTACATAGACCGCCGGCGGAGTTGCGGCAACCGCAGCGGCGGTACGGCGTCTCCCGTTCTCCCCGTGAACGGCGGGGCAAGTTGTGTGCGTCAAGTTCTGCAAAATGGCGTGGCATTGCGTTGACGTTGGCGTGTCCGCCGCGCAGCCCCCGTGTTTAGCGGAGCGGCGGACACAATCGCATTTGGATTCTTACGAAGATGGACCCCCACCCTAACCCTCCCCACAAGGGGGAGGGAACGCTGCCGCATGCCCTTACTTCCCCTTTTGGCGCCGAAAGGCAGGCAAATTTGCCGAGGTCAGCGCCAACGGAAGTCTCCCTCCCCCTTGTGGGGAGGGGTTAGGGGTGGGGGTACATCGTAGAGCGAAAGCCTCGGCTCTCCACCTGCGATGGCGCTGCCCCCCTTGTGGTTCCCATAGGGGAGAAGGCAAGCCGCGCTGCTCAAGCGGCTTCGTTCACCGGACGGCTGAGGCGGCGGACCTCCTCGTCGTTGAGCAGGCCGCCGGCGCGCAGCAGGCTGGCGAAGCGACCGTTGCGCAGCGACAGTTCGGTGAACCCGCCCATCTCGACCACCCGGCCCTTGTCCATGAACACGACCAGATCGGCATCGCGAACGGTGGTCAGGCGGTGGGCGATGATGAAGGTGGTGCGGCCGCGCCGCAATTCGTCGATGGCGTCCTTGACGCGGTCTTCCGTCTCGACGTCGAGCGCGCTGGTCGCCTCGTCGAGAACCAGGATGGGCGCGTCCTTCAGCACGGCGCGGGCGATCGCGATGCGCTGGCGCTCGCCACCGGACAGCTGTCCGCCGCGTTCGCCGACGACCGTGTCGTAGCCCTCGCTCTTTGACAGGATGAAATCCTGCGCGGCGGCGGCATTGGCCGCGGCATGGACCTCGTCATAGGTCGCCTCCGCGCGGCCGACGCGGATGTTGTCCTCGATCGAGCGGTTGAGCAGGCCGGCATCCTGGAAGACGGTGGCGATCGAATGGCGCAGCGACTTGCGGGTCACCGTGCGGGTGTCGATGCCGTCGATCAGGATACGGCCGCTGGACGGGGTGAAGACGCGCTGCAGAAGGTTGATGAGCGTCGTCTTGCCGGCGCCCGTCGGGCCGACGATGGCGACGGTCTGGCCGGCCTGGACCTCGAACGACGCGTCGTCGACGCCCTGCCCGGAATTGCCGAACTCGAAGCAGACATTCTCGAAACGCACATGACCCGTGACGTTGACGAGATCGCGCAGCCCATCGGGCTCGGCGGCGTCGGATGCAGAGTCCTCGAGATGATAGAATTCCTCGAGCTTGGCGCGCGCCTCGGAAATCTGGTTGGCGAAGGCCGACATCTGGTCGAGCCGGGCAATCAGCAGCGTGGCAAAGCCGGTAAAGGCGATGACGTCGCCGATGCGCAACTGGCCGTGCGTCACCAGATAGGCGCCGATCAAGAGCACCACCATCATCGAAATCGTCGACGACAGGCGGTGCAGCGCGTTGGCCATCGCCCACCAGTCGAGCACCGGATTCTGTGCGTCGAGCAGGTTCTTGACGTAGCACTTCAGCGCCTCGGTCTCATGGCCGATGCGGTTGTAGCTCTGCAGGACGGCGACGTTGCTGACCGAGTCGGTCACATGCGCAAATACCTTGTGGTAGTGCCGCTCCACGGCCGCCTGGCCTTCCTTGGTGCGCCGCATCACCAGCCGTCCGATGCCGACATAGAGCGCGCCAAGCGCCAGCAGCACCATCGACATGCGGATATCCATGCTGAGCGCGGTGGGCACCAGCAGGACCAACGCAACCGCCGTCGACAGATGCTGCCGCATGAATTCCAGCCAGAGGCTGAACAAAGTCTCGACCGCGCGCAGGAGCGTGTGCAGGGAATTGGAGGTGCCGCGCTGATGATGCCAGGCAAGCGGCATGGTGATCACGCGCTCGAACGACTGGCAAAGAACCTCGCTGCGCCGCTGGTGGGCAAAGCGGTCGGCGCCGCGCGCCACCAGCACGAAGGCGATGATGTTGAACGCGCCGAGGCCGGCCCACATTGCGAGCGTCGCGAATACCGAGCCGCGGTCCGAAATGGCATCGATCACCCGGCCGAACATGATCGGCTCGAGAATGGCGATAATGGCAAGCGCGACATTCGCCCCGCAGATAAACGCAACGCGTTTCCTGTCGGCAGCGAGATAACCAAGGGCTCGCCAGTAGATTTGCAGAAGTGACACTTCAGCTACTCCGCCAATTATTTATGGTGCAGTGCGTCATTTTTTGACTCGTATCGGTTGACGCGTCGCAAAACAATGCTCGTCTAGCTCTTCCGTTCCCATTCCGCGAACAAAAGATGACGACGCTTCGAAATTTGCCGTGATCGTCTAACAGTTTGAGATAAAAGGTGAAATGTCAGCGTTGCGGCAAAATCATGGCAGCTCGAAAGCACTGCCACAATTTTAATCAGCAAGACCCTGGGCACGACGTCTAAAGTCGTGTGCAGGCATTCAGCAAGGTCAAACGCAAATATAACCGGTAGAGGCACTTGGAGCGCCCGTGCGTGCCCTGGGAACGCTAAGCGACGCTCCAAGCCCTTGAATCTAGGCCGGTATTCTGACGACCACCTCGGCACTATCTCCGGCTTTTGGCTCGAAGGACGAAGATTTGGTCTTCGTGCCATTCACTTCAAGTGAGATGGCCCGGGCCTTTTTGTCGCGGACGACGCGTACCTTGATCTCGGCGCCCAGCATCTTCAGAGTTGCCGAATAGCCGTCCCAATGGCTGGGAAGTCTCGGCGTGAACTGGAGGCGCTGTCCGCGGCGCTCTATGCCGAGAATGCTCTCGACCGCGGCGCGATAAAGCCAGCCCGCCGACCCGGTATACCAGGTCCAGCCGCCTCGGCCGCCCTTGTCTTGCCCGGAATAAACATCGGCCGCGACGACATAAGGTTCCACGCGGTAGCGCTCCGCCGCGGCTTCATCGAGAGCATGGTAGACCGGATTGAGCATTGAAAGGCAGCGGTAGGCATCGTCGGTGCGACCCATCTCGGCCAGCGCAATGACGAACCATGTCGCCGCGTGCGTGTATTGGCCGCCGTTTTCACGGACCCCCGGCGGATAGCTCTTGATGTAGCCCGGGTCCTTTTCCGTCTTCGAGAAGGGCGGGGTGAACAGTTTGACGATGTTGAGGTCGTCGTCGACGAGCGCTTTCATCGCCTGCGCCATTGCCGTGGTCGACCGCGCCGGGTCGCCCTCGCCCGAAAGCACGCTCCAGGACTGGGCGATCGAATCGATCTTGCACTCGTCCGACTTGCGCGAGCCGAGCGGCGTGCCGTCGTCGAAGCTGCCGCGCCGATACCACTCGCCATCCCAGGCGGTGCTTTCCAGCGCCCGCTTCAGCACCTCGGCGTGCTTCGTCCAGGCCTGCACGCGCTTGGCATCGCGCTCCGCCTTGGCGACAGCGGCAAAGTCGCCCAGCGTCTTCAGCAGGAACCAGCCCAGCCACACGCTCTCGCCCTTGCCGTGCTCGCCGACGCGGTTCATGCCGTCGTTCCAGTCGCCGCCGAGGATCAGCGGCAGCCCGGCTGGGCTGCTGCGCTTGACGGCAAGATCGAGCGCCCGCGCGCAATGGTCGTAGAGCGAGGCTGTCTTCTTCGAGATTTCCGGGATGAAGAAAGCATCGTGCTCGCCTTCGCCCAGCGCCTGCCCTTCGATGAAGGGCAGTTGCTCCTTCAGGATCGCGGTGTCGCCGGTCACCAGCAGGTAACGGGCCGTGGCGTGGGCCAGCCAGACCACGTCGTCCGAGATCATGGTGCGGACCCCGGCCTCGGTGCGCGGCAGCCACCAATGCTGTACGTCGCCTTCGGGAAATTGCCGCCGCGCCGCGTTGAGGATCTGATCGCGCGCCAGCTTGGGGTCATGCGCCAGCAAGGCCAAGGTATCCTGCAACTGATCGCGGAAGCCGAAGGCACCGCTCGCCTGATAGAACGCAGAGCGGGCACGGATGCGGCAGGCCAGACTCTGATAGGGCAGCCAGTGATTGACCATGGCGTCGAGTGCCTTGTCCGGCGTCTCGACCTGGATGGTGTCGAGAAAGCCGCGCCATGTGCGCTCGTTGTCGGCCAGCCGCTGATCGAAATCCCTGGAGCGATGGGTCTGCACCAGCGCGCTGGCCGCCTCGGGTGAGGCCGCGTCGCCGAGCAGCCAGAGCAGCGTGACGTCGCCGCCGGCAGCGATGTCGATGTCGCGTGCGATGGCCGCGCAGGGATCGTCGCCGGCCTCGACACGGCCGGACAGGCCGGCGCCGCTCAGCACGGCATGCGGAAACTCGCTCGTGCCTTGCCTGCCGATGAACTCGCCGCGATCGGCGGTGACCGAATGCACAGCACCGTCGGCGGCCAGAAAGGCGATCCGCTCGCCGAAATCGAGCCCATAGGGATTTTGCGCCAGCAATGCGCCGGTTGCGGCATCCCTCGACGGAACGATGCTTGCAGCGGTGCGCGAGCGATGGCCGCCAAGAACCCATTCCGCATAGGCGTAGACGCGCAGCCGCATCGGCACCGAACCCGAATTCTGGATGCGCAGCCGCGATATCTTCACCGGATCGACGGGATCGACGACATGGGTCAGGTCCATCGACAGCGGCCCGCGTTTTGAGCGGAACGTCGAAAAACCCTGCCCGTGCCAGGTTTCGTAGGTCATTGTCGGATCACGCACCACGGCAGCCATTGGCGAGAACGCCCTGCCACTGGCGTGATCGTAGATGTAGATGCCCTCGCCCGGCCGGTTGGTGACCGGATCGTTCGACCATGGCGTCAACTGATAGTCGCGGCTGTTGCGGCTCCAGGTGAAGGCAGCGCCTTCAGCCGAAATGTGGAACCCGAACGATGGGTTGGAGATGACGTTGATCCACGGCTGCGGCGTCGTGCGCCGGCCGGCAAGACGCACGACGTAGTGGCGTCCGCCGCCGTCGAAGCCGCCGAACCCGTTCCATTGGTCGAGCCCGCTGCCGTCGACGCGGCCCTCGATCAGTGCCTGGGCGGCCGATGCTTGCGACGTCGGCACCGGCAAGGACGGCTCGCGAAGCGCTGCAAGGTCTGCCGGCTGGAGGGCGGCGTCCCGCGCCTGCAATGCCGCGGCCTCGGCGCGCTCGATCTGGTCGAAGATGGTGCCGTTGCGCGTATGCAGCACCACCCGAGCGACGGCGAGCAAGGTCCGGTAGGTCGTTTCCTCCATCAGATCGCGGCGCACCGCGAAGATGTGCTGGCGGGGTCCGAGCTCCTTGCCGCGCAATCGGCTGTTTTCGCACAGCGTCTCCACCGCGCGCTGCAGGTCCTGCACGTAGGATGACGCCTGCTCGTTGACGACGACAAAATCGATCATCATGCCGCGGGCGCGCATGTATTCCTGGAAGCGAAGCGCCTGGGCGACGATCTCCAGATCGGCGACATCGGCGATCCTGACCAGGAAAATCGGAAAATCGCCGGATATGCTGGTCGGCCACAGGCTGGACTGCCTGCCGAGCCCGGAGACGATGGATTCGCCCGGAAGGCGCAGGAACGGATCGGGATAGATCAGATAGCGCGCCAGTTTCTGCACATTGGCGGCGTCGGACAGGCTGAGGCCAAGGTGCCGGGTCTGCACCTGCGAGCGCGTCCAGGCGAGCATCGCCTGGCGGGCGAAGCTTTCGGGATGGTCGAGCCGTGCGATGGCGGCATCCAATTCGGCGCGATGGGTACCGACGACGGTCCAGAACGTCAGCGAAATCTTCTTGTTGGCCGGCACGCGCACCTGCCGGCGAAGCGATGCGATCGGATCCAGGGTAAAGCCGGAATGGCCGCCAAGCTTGGCGCCGGGATCAAAGGCCGCCGCTTCGGTGATGGTGCGGCCGCGGCCGATGAAGGCGCGCCTGTCGGTTTCCGCCTCGGCGTCTCGCGCCGATCCAGACGGGTCGGTGACGAAATGCACCATGGTGACGTCGGGTTCGTCCTTTTCGCGCTTGCGCCTGGTGGCGAAGATCGCGCCGTTGTTCGGCGCGATTTCGGTTTCCACGAACATCTTCGAAAAAGCCGGATGGGCATTATCCGAGGGCTCGGAGCCCAGCACCAGTTCGGCAAACGAGGTTACTTCGATATGCCGGTCGGCGGGGCCATCATTGTGGAGCGTCACCCGTCGGCCCTCACCATTGCCTTCCGAGATGACGATGCACTCGACTTCCGAACGCAGCGATCCAATCGATTTGACGAAGCTCGCCTTGTCGTCGGAGAACAGCGTCTGCGCACGCTCGCCGGCGGCGCGCTTCGGCTCGGCGGTGGCCGACCACCAGTCGTCGTTGCTGGCGTCGCGCAGGAAAATATAGGAACCAAGGCGGTCCTCGGTCGGATCCGGCTGCCAGCGCGTGACGGCAAGTTCGCCCCAGCGGCTGTACCCGGAGCCGGTGGCGGTGACCATGACCGAATAGCGGCCATTGGACATGACACTGGTCGAGCGCAGCGCCCTGAGCGGATCGAGCACGATGCGGGTATCCGGGCTTTCCAGCTCGGTCTCGTCCTTCGAGCGCTCGTCGGCCTCGGTCCGGACGGTCGCAGTCGGGATGTCGCGCGGCGCCCGTTCCTGCAGCAGCAATTCGGCCGACTCGATCACCGGGTCGCTGTGGAAGCGGTCGCGCAGGCGCCCTTCGAAGATCGCATCGGCAACTGCGGCAATCGACATGCCGGAGTGGTGGGCCATGTAGTTGAGCACGACGGCGTGGTCGGTGCCCTCGGGGACGCGTTGCGGCGTGAAATCCACCGCATCGTAAAAACCGTGCCGGCCCAGTGCGCCCAGCCGCCTCAGCCTAGCCAGGTTCTGCACGGATTCATGCGGCGTGAACTGCGCTGCCAGCACGGTCGCGTAAGGCGCGATCACCGTGTTTTGGCCAAGGCCGCGCTTCAGGCCGAGCCCGGGCACGCCGAAATTGGTGTACTGGTAGGTCAGTTCACGGTCGCGGGCGTTGTAGGCCGCTTCCGAAATCCCCCAGGGAACGTTCTTCGAACGGCCATACTGGATCTGGCGCTTGATGATGAGCTTGCTGGTCTGGTTGAGAATGCTGCCTTGCGGCTCCTTCATCACCAGCGGCGGCATCAGATATTCGAACATCGAGCCGGACCAGGACATCAGTGCGCCCTGGAAGCCGATCTCGACGATCGGCCGGCCGAGCCGGAACCAGTGCTCGGTCGGCAAATCGCCCTTGGCGATGGCGAACAGGCTGGTCAGCCGCGCCTCGGACGCCAAAAGGTCGTAGCAGCTTTCGTCGAGCTGATGCTCCTCGACCCGGTAACCGATCGACAGGAGCTTGCGCTCGGGCCGCATCAGGAACGAGAAATCCATCTCGAAGGCGAAGCGGCGCGTGCGCTCGCGCAAGGTCAGAAGCTTGGCCCGCAACGCCGCGACCGCGTTTTCGTCGCTGTGCGCGTCGTGCACATGCGCCTCGCAGGTGGCTTCGAGCCTGGCCGCCCAATCGGCGATGGTGTCGCTCTGGGTCGACGCGGCCTCGGTGTGGATGGCTGTCGCGAGCTTGCGTATCTCGCCGGCCAGGACGGCCAGGTTGATGGTACGGATCGACGCCATCTCCGGCTGCGCCTTGATCAATTCGACCGCCCGCCGCATGCCGTCGAGACGGTCGGCGAGCCGCTGGCGCAAGGGCCGCAATTGACGCCGGTCGTCGGGCAGTTCCTCAAGGCTTTCGTCGAGGATGGTGACGGTGTCGAGGATGCCTTCGAAGTCGCCCTGCACATGCACCGACGGCGCTTCGGCCCATTCGGCGCAGGCAGCGGCCACGGCCACCAGATGGCCGGCGAGATTGCCGCTGTCGACCGCCGAAATGTACAGCGGGTAGAGCGGCTTCAGGGTCGTCGTGTCATACCAGTTGAAGAGATGGCCGCGGTCGCGCGGCATGCTCTCGATGGTCGACATGGTCGCGTCGATGCGGTTGACGGCGTCGGAGAGGCTGATCCAGCCGAAATCGCGTGCCGAAATCACCGACAGCAGGTAGACGCCGATATTGGTCGGCGAGGTGCGGGGCGCCACAACGGGGGCCGGGCTTTCCTGGAAATTGTCCGGCGGCAGATGGTGATGCTCGGCCGTCACGAAGGTCTCGAAATAGTGCCATGTACGCCGCGCCACGGTGCGCAGCGCGTGGATGTCGGCGGCCGATATGCGCAGGCGGTCCTCGGTTTCGGCCGAACGGCTGATCCAGCAGGCGATGGCGGGCGAGCCAATCCAGAACAAGGCAAAGAAGAAGGCGACGAAGGCGCCGGTGGAATCGGCCAGCACCGGGACGGCGAGGCCGACGACGCCTATGATCACCGCGCCGTACATGATGCTGTAGTAGGAGCCGAGATCGTTGTCGCCGCCCTTGTGTGCCTGCGAGGCGGTGCGCCATTCGAGCAGGTTCTGGCGGCTGACGAACAGGCGGTAGAGCGTCCGGATGATCGCGTCGCCCATCATCCAGGCAAGATGCGCCATCAGCACGATCTTCAGCGCCACCAGGGCGGTGCCGAAGGCAACGTCGCGTGCCAGTGCCGAGAAATGGCCGCGCGGCGTCTGATCGCCGCTCTTCGGCAGGATGGCGTTGACGATGTCGAAAGTGGGCGCCATGAACAGCGTAAGGATCAGCAGCGCCTGCCATTGCGCGGCCTGCGTGAAGGGCAGCAACGTCCAGCCGGCGATCGCGGCCATCACCCAGAAGATCGGCGTCACCGAGCGGCGCAGATTGTCCACCATCTTCCAGCGCGACAGCGCCGGCACGTTTGAGCGTGGGCCAAGAATGAAGCCCAGAAGCTGCCAGTCGCCGCGTGCCCAGCGATGGTGGCGCGACGCATCGACCGAATAGCGGGTCGGATAGTCCTCGACCAGTTCGACGTCGGTGACCAAGGCCGAGCGCGCCAGGGCGCCTTCGAGCAGATCATGGCTGAGGATGGTGTTTTCCTCGATGCGACCCTCCAGCGCCGCCTCGAAGGCGTCGACATGGTAAAGACCCTTGCCGGTGAAGGAACCGTCGCCGAAGATGTCCTGGTAGAGGTCCGACACGGCAAAGACGTACGGGTCGAGCCCGCGATTGGCGGAAAAGACACGCTGAAAGAACGACGCCTCGTCGCCACTGGTCAGCGACGCGGTGATGCGCGGCTGCAGGATGGAATAACCTGCCGTAACCTCGCGCCGTGCGACATCGAAATGCGGACGGTTGAGCGGGTGGCAAAGCTTGCCGGCCAGCGCAGCGACGGCGTCGCGGGTGGTGCGGGTGTCGGCGTCCAGCGTCATCACGTGGACGACGCTCTCCGGCAATGGCACTTCCAACGGCAGGAAGGTGGTGTCGCTGTCGCCGCGCAGCAGAAGGTTCAATTCGTGCAGCTTGCCGCGCTTGCGCTCCCAGCCCATCCAGACGCCTTGCGATGCGTTGTAGAGCCGGCGCCGATGCAGCAGATAAAAGCGCGGCGCCCCTTCCGAGGGATAGCGGGCGTTCAGCCTGGCGATTTCGGCGCGGGCGAATTCGAGGATTTCGACATCCGCCGTATCGATCTCGGTCTTCGAGTCCGGCCAGTCGGAAAGCAGCGCGAAATAGACTTCGCCCGCCGTGTTGGCGAGGTGATGCACCTCGATGTTGCGGATGTTCTCCTCGACATCGTCACGCGAGCCGATCAGCGACGGCACCACCACCAGCGTGCGCGCCTCGGGCGGCACACCGTGCCTGAAATCATAGCCGATGAGACGCGTCGGCTTCAAAAACAGCGAGACGACGGTGTTGAAGAATGCGAGCGCGCCTTCGCTGGCTGGCACCGCGAACAAGGCCAGCATCAGGACGATCGACGGCACCGACAGGCCGAGATTGGCAAGCGCATTGCCGGAAACGACCAGAAGCAGGACCGTCAGCGCAAACACCGGCACGACGATGCCCAGCCATCCGGTCTTGCGGAAGGTCCGGTTGAGCGTCTTGCCGATGGTCGGCCGGTAGCCGATCGACCGCTCGAGCTCCTGCCGGCGCGGGCCGACTAGAAAGAAGCCGACGTCGGTGTGAGCGATCGGACCGCTTTCGGAGCCCGGTGCAGCGGCAGCATGGCCGGCGAGCTCGATCGCCCTTTCGGCAACGCGAAATTCGGAGAGATCGGAACGGCGCGCCAGCTCCTCGATCGCAGTCCGGTACTGGTCGCGGGAAAAGAAATCGAGCGCGGCGAAATCGGTGCGTTCGCGCAGCAAGGTGTCGATGCGACTGACGCCCTCGAACCACACCGTCCAGTCGATGTCGTTGATCAGGCGCAGGCCGCGGATGATGTTGCCGGTGGTCACGTTGCCGCTGGACAGCGTGTGGTGCTCGCTGAGGATGATCTCCTCGGCGTCGGAGCCGGTCCGTTCCAGCTCGCCCTCCAGCCATTCCAGCGCCCTGCCGGCATTTTGCGAGCCGTCACGCAGCCGGTAGAGCAACTGGGTGGCGAAGGTGGTGTCCTGCGCATGGGCGCTGTAGTGGGAAAGTATCGCCTGCCGGTCGGCGCTGTCGTCCGTCGCCAGCACACGGTCGGCGACCTCGTTGGCGATCTGGCGCAGTTCCCGCGTGCGATTGACGCGGACCGCGATCCGGCGAAGGTTCTCGATCAGGACGAAGCGCAGCAGCGACGGCAGCGCCCATAATTCGCCGATCTTCAGCGGCTCGACGGACTGGAAGCCTTCGACGATCGCCTTGAACATGGCCGACGAGACGGAACTGTCGGAATGCGCGACATAGGTCCACGCGACCGCCAGGGCGCGCGGCACACTGGATCCATCCGACAGTTTCAGCGTCGGCAACTGGCGGTAGAAGCGGCGCGGCAGGTCGCGCTTGACCTGAAAAATGGTCTCCTCGACCAGGTAGTTGTTGTCGAGCAGCCACTGCGCCGCGGGCGTGATCGTTTCGCCCCTCGCCTGGGCAGCGTTGGTGGAACGGTAGACATCGAGAATTTTCCTGGCGCTGTCGCGGATGCGCGCCTGAAAATCGAAAGGCGTCAGACCGAACAAATCCTTGGCATCGCCATTGGCAAGGGCTGCGCCCAAAGCGCGCAGGCGATCTTCCGGCAGGAAATTGGAGCGTATCGGCTCGTCGGTGACAGCCGGGAAGCTGGCGCTCGTCTTTTCGATCTGTGCGAGATTGGTCTGGATATTCATCTAAGGTTCCGTGTTGGGGACGCAGTGCGGCGTCACCGCCACGGCAATGTCCCTAAAACCGGTCCAAATGCAATTGGTTGCATCGCAACACTTGGCCGAACGTTTGTTTCCGCACCACGACAAGATGCCGTTTTTCGACAACTTCCAGGCGGGCACTATGAGCATCGTTTCGGCTTCTGATCGGCGGAAGATTCAGGCTTTTTCGTGATGCAGCGACCAGCTTACGCGATATTTGGCCGGCGTCACGATCATGTTTGGAAACAGACGTTAATCGTTGCCGGCAATGCGGTCGATGCGGATCACGAACAGCATGGCCGGCCGGACCGGATCGAGGCGCAGTTCCGGCGCTTGCGCCCCGAGCAACAGCGCGTCGAGCGGCCCAAGTTGCATGGGCGCCGCGCCGGCCACGCTGAGTTCGCCGTCGACGCACAGGATGAGTGTTTCATCGGCTTCGGCCTGGATCTTCGTCGGAGCCGAAATCAGCAGGCGCTCGACCGTGTGGATCGCCCGGGCGCGGCGGGTCATAACGTTGATGTCGGTGATCGGACCGGCGATCAGCGTGGCTTGCGTCGGCACGTCGGCCGGAAAGGCAAGCGGTGCGGAAGCCTTGGTGATTTCGACCGGTAGCCGGCCGGCGATGCCGAGGATCATGCCCTCGCCTTCCAGCAACGCCAAGGTCCGATCGACGCCGGCGAAGCCGGAGAACGGTCCGCTGCTCTCGACGCGCGCCATCGAGACGCGCCAGTCGAAATCGTCGAGCCCGGCACCTGGCGGCGAGACGGCAATCTCCGTCGTCATCCCGCCGCCGTTCTTCCACGGCATCGAGCGGTATTCGGCTGCCCGAAGGATGTGCAAGGCGCGGCTCAGCCCAAAATGCCGGGCAGGTTGAGCTGGTTCTCCCGGGCGCACTCTATCGCGATCTCATAGCCGGCATCGGCGTGGCGCATGACGCCGGTCGCCGGATCGTTCCACAGAACCCGCTCCAGGCGCTTGGCCGCCTCGGGCGCGCCGTCGGCGACGATGACCATGCCGGCATGCTGCGAAAAGCCCATGCCGACGCCGCCGCCATGGTGCAGCGACACCCAGGTGGCGCCGGACGCCGTGTTGAGCAAGGCATTGAGCAACGGCCAGTCGGAGACGGCATCGGAGCCGTCCTTCATCGCCTCCGTCTCGCGGTTCGGCGAGGCGACCGAGCCGGAATCGAGGTGATCGCGGCCGATGACCACCGGCGCCTTCAGTTCGCCCCTGGCGACCATCTCGTTGAAGGCGAGGCCGAGCCGATGGCGATCGCCAAGCCCAACCCAGCAGATGCGCGCCGGCAGGCCCTGGAAGGCGATGCGCTCACGCGCCATGTCGAGCCAGTTGTGCAGATGGGTGTTGCCGGGGGTCAGCTCGCGCACCTTGGCGTCGGTCTTGTAGATATCCTCGGGATCGCCGGAAAGCGCTGCCCAGCGGAACGGGCCGATGCCGCGGCAAAACAGCGGACGGATGTAAGCCGGCACGAAACCCGGGAAGGCAAAAGCATTCTCGAACCCCTCCTCCTTCGCCACCTGGCGGATGTTGTTGCCGTAGTCGAGCGTCGGCACGCCGGCGTTCCAGAACGCCACCATCGCCTCGACATGCTCGCGCATCGACGCGCGGGCAGCTTTTTCGACGGCCTTCGGGTCGGAGGTGCGTTTCTCGCGCCACTCGGCCAGCGACCAGCCCTTGGGCAGATAGCCATTGAGCGGGTCATGCGCCGAGGTCTGATCGGTGACGATGTTAGGGCGCACACCGCGCCGCACCAGTTCCGGCAGGATGTCGGCGGCGTTGCCGACCAGGCCAACCGATTTCGCCTCACCGGCTTTGGTCCAGCGCTCGATCTTTTCCAGAGCCTCGTCGAGCGTGTCGGCGCGCTCATCGACATAGCGGGTGCGCAGCCGGAAATCGATGCGGTCGGGATCGCATTCGACGGCCAGGCAGCAGGCGCCGGCCATCACCGCGGCGAGCGGCTGGGCACCGCCCATGCCGCCGAGGCCGCCGGTCAGGATCCATTTGCCCCTGAGATTGCCGCCATAATGCTGGCGGCCGGCTTCGACGAAGGTCTCGTAGGTGCCCTGCACGATGCCTTGCGTGCCGATGTAGATCCACGAGCCGGCCGTCATCTGGCCGTACATCATCAGGCCCTTTCTATCGAGCTCGTTGAATTTCTCCCATGTCGCCCAGTGCGGCACCAGGTTGGAATTGGCGATCAGCACACGCGGGGCGTCAGGATGAGTGCGGAACACGCCGACCGGCTTGCCCGATTGCACCAACAGCGTCTCGTCGTCGCCAAGCGTCTTCAGCGAGGCAACGATGCGGTCGAAATCGTTCCAGGTGCGCGCCGCCCGGCCGATGCCGCCATAGACGACCAACTCGTTGGGGTTTTCGGCGACGTCTGGGTCGAGATTGTTCATCAGCATGCGCAACGGCGCTTCCGTCAGCCAGGTGCGGGCGTTGAGCTCGCTGCCGCGCGGGCTGCGCACTTCACGGATGTTGTGGCGAGGATCGGTCATGATTGTCCCTTTCGAGTGAGGTGTACCGCGCGTCAGCGTTCGGCCCAGGCGATCGCGGTTTCCAGGATCTTCTTCAGCGTGACGCGGATCGGCGCCGCGAATTCGGCCTCGTAAGGCACCGGCCAGTTAGCCGGTTCGCCCTTGCCTTCGGGCTCGCGCATATAGCCGCGGTTGGAGAGTTCCATCTGCAGCGCGTGGACGCCTGCTTGCGGCTGGCCGAAATGGCGCGCGATCCAGCCGCCCTTGAAGCGGCCGTTGACGACGTAGCTCTCGCCGGTTTCGGCGAGGATCTGGCCAACCGTCGCTTGCAGCGTCGGATCGGCGCTCTTGCCGTCATTGGTGCCGAGATTGAAGACCGGCAATTTGCCTTCGAAAAGGCGCGGCAGCACCGAGCGGATCGAATGGCAGTCATAGACGACGACCTTCCCATGCAAAGCGCGCAGCCTGTCGATCTCGGCCTGCAGAGCAGCATGATAGGGTACGAAGAATTTTTCGCGGCGCTCGTCGATCTCCGACGGTCCCGGCTCTTCACCCTTGCGGTAGAGCTGATCGCCGTCAAAGGTCTCTGTCGGGCAGAGCCCGGTCGTCGTCTGGCCGGGATAGAGCGAAACGCCGGACGGATCGCGGTTGACGTCGATAACGGTGCGCGAAATCGCCGTATGCACGACCGTCGCGCCGAGACTCTCGGCGAAGTCATAAAGCTTGTCGATCCACCAGTCGGCGTCACGGCGGCCGAGCCAGGGCGAGACCAGCCGGCTGTCGAGGCCGGCGAGATCGATGCCGGTATGCGGGATCGAAACCAGCAGGGGTGCTGTGCCTTGGGTGACGGTGAGCCAGGAGGGTGAGGTCATCGGAAGTCTCCGCGCGAAGGAACGCGACTTTGCAATCGTCCTTGAACACCGACTTCGGTTTTTATCGCTCGCAACGCATTTTGTTCTTGCTTTGTGCCGGCAGCTATGCTACTAAATTCGGTATGGTGCTGATTCGGCCCGACGACCCGCCCTCGAGGCGGGTTTTTTGTTGCCGGGCTGAGGTTGGCGGGACAGCGCCCCCCTCTGTCCTGCCGGACATCTCCCCCTCTAGTGGGGAGATTGGCAGCTTCGGCGCCTCGCTCAGTCCTGCAACGCTGGAGATTGGCGAAAGCCGAGACGACAGCCAATCTCCCCCCTGGAGGGGGAGATGTCCGGCAGGACAGAGGGGGGCGCGACAGAACGCGGCCTGTGACGGTGAACCGTCTCACGACGTCACCCCCGGCAGCTTTACCGCGCTTGCCGCTTCGACCGCCGCGCCGCTGCGTATCATGGCGATGGCCTTCTCCATGTCGGGGTGGAAGTGCCGGTCGTTGTCGAGATGCGGCACCTCTGCCCTGACCAGCCGGCGCACCGCCTCCAGTGCCGCGCTCGAGGCCAGCGGTGCGTGGAAATCGCAGCCTTGCGCGGCGGCCAGCAATTCGATGCCGATCACGGCCGTCGCATTCTCGACCATGCCGATGAGGCGGCGCGCGCCATGCGCCGCCATCGAGACATGGTCTTCCTGGTTGGCCGAGGTCGGGATCGAATCGACGCTGGCCGGATAGGCCTTTTGCTTGTTCTCAGAAACCAGCGCTGCCGCCGTGACCTGAGGGATCATGAAACCGGAATTCAGACCCGGCTTGGGCGTGAGAAAGGCCGGCATGCCCGACAGCGCCGGATCGACCAGCATAGCGATGCGCCGCTCCGACAGCGAGCCGATCTCGCAGACGGCGAGTGCGATCATGTCGGCGGCGAAGGCGACCGGCTCGGCATGGAAATTACCGCCCGAAAGTGCGGAGTCGTCCTCGGCAAAGATCAACGGATTGTCGGTGACGCCGTTGGCCTCGGTGCCGAGCGTCTCGGCGGCCTTGCGGAGCACGTCGAGTGCTGCGCCCATCACCTGCGGCTGGCAGCGCAGGCAATACGGATCCTGCACACGCTCGTCGCCGACGCGGTGCGATTCACGGATGGCGCTGCCGGCCATCAAATTGCGCAACGCCTCGGCCGTCTCGATCTGGCCGCGATGTTTCCTGAGCAGATGGATGCGTGGATCGAACGGAGCGTCGGAGCCCTTGGCGGCATCGGTCGACAGCGCGCCGGCGACCAGTGCCGACTGGTAGAGCACTTCCGCCTCGAACAAAGCGGCAAGCGCATAGGCGGTCGAAAACTGGGTGCCGTTGAGCAGTGCCAGGCCTTCCTTGGCGCCCAGTGTCACCGGCTCCAGGCCGTGCGAAACGAAGGCGACCTTGGCGGGAAAGCGGCCATGCGGGGTAAAGCACTCGCCGACGCCGATCATCACGGCGGTCATGTGCGACAGCGGCGCAAGGTCGCCGGAAGCGCCGACCGAGCCTTGCGCCGGCACCACGGGGATAACGTCGTTGGCCAGCATCGCCTCGATCAGCTCGATCGTCCGCGGCCGCACGCCGGAGGCGCCCTGTGCCAGGCTGGCCAGCTTCAGCACCATCATCAGCCGGCAGATTGCGACGGGCATCGGCTCGCCGACGCCGGCGGCATGGGACAGCACGATGTTTCGCTGCAACGTTTCCAGATCGGCGGCGGGGATGCGGACGCTGGCCAGCTTGCCGAAGCCGGTATTGATGCCATAGACCGGCTCGCCCTTGGCAACGATCCTGGCGACGGCCTCGGCGCTGGCCTTGATCTTCGGCCGGCAGGCATCGTCGAGCCTCAGTGCGGCGCCGCGATAGATGGCGCGCCAATCGGCCAGCGTGGCATTGCCCGGTCTTAGCTTGAGTTCGGTCATTGTCCCCTCCAGATGCGGGCATGCAGCGGGTTGAAGCCCATGCGGTAGACGAGTTCGGCCGGGCGCTCGACGTTCCAGATGGCCAGATCGGCGGATTTTCCGGCCTCCAGCGTGCCGGTCTGTCCAAGCAGGCCGAGCGCGCGGGCAGCCTCGCGGGTAACGCCGGCAAGGCATTCATCGACGGTCAGGCCGAACAACGTCGCGGCCATGTTCATGGTCAGCAGCAGCGAGGTCAGCGGCGACGTGCCGGGATTGTTGTCGGTGGCAACGGCCATCCTGACGCCATGCTGGCGAAACAAGGCGATCGGCGGCTTCTTGGTCTCGCGGATGAAGTAGTAGGCGCCGGGCAGGATGGTCGCCAAGGTTCCGGCCTTCGCCATCGCCGCCGCACCCGCCTCGTCGGTGTATTCGAGGTGGTCGGCCGATAGCGCACCATAGCGCGCCGCAAGTTCGGCGCCATGCAGATTGGACAGCTGGTCCGCATGGAGCTTGACCGGCAGGCCCGCCGCCTTCGCGGCATCGAACACGCGGGCGATCTGCTCCGGCCAAAAGGCAATGCCTTCGCAAAAACCGTCGACGGCATCGGCCAGGCCCTCGGCAGCGACGGCCGGCAAAATCTCGTTGGCGACAAGATCGATAAAGGCGTCCTTGTCGCCTTTTGCTTCGGGCGGCAGTGCATGAACGCCGAGGAAAGTGGTCCTGACCGTCACCGGCCGCTCACCGCCCAGCCGTCGTGCGGCGCGCAGTGACTTCTGCTCGTTTTCGAGGTCGAGACCGTAGCCGGATTTGATCTCGACGGTGGTGACGCCTTCGGCGATCAGCGCATCGAGGCGCGGCAGCGACTGGGCGACCAGCTCGTCCTCGCTGGCGGCGCGCAGTGCCTTGACCGAGGAAACGATGCCGCCGCCGGCCTTGGCAACCTCTTCATAGCTAGCGCCGGCCAGCCGCATCTCGAATTCATTGGCACGGTTACCGGCGTGGACCAGATGAGTGTGGCAGTCGATCAGGCCGGGCGTGATCCAGCGGCCTTCGCAGTCGATCGCCTCGGCGCCTTTGCTAAGTGCTGCCGGCATGTCGGCTTCCGGCCCAGCATAGACGATCCGGCCGTTGCGCACGGCGATTGCACCGTGCTCGACAACGCCTGACCCGGGGCTGCTTTCGGCCATGGTCGCGAGGCGCGCATTGCGCCAGAGGCGAACCTCCCCTGCCCGGCTTTTGCTCTCTGCAGCCATCATCTTTTCCGTTTCAATAGGTGGCGATTATGTATATACATATGAAAAGGCACTGCAAGCGCTATCATCGCACGGCAGACCGGGATTTGGAGAAAAACGTGACAGCAATCTTTGCGGAACAGGCGCTTCTGCCCGACGGCTGGCACAGCAATGTGCGGATCGTCATCTCCGACGGCAGGATCGCCACGGTCAAGGCGAATACCTCGCTCCTGCCTGGCGACGAGCGCCGTGCCATCCTTTTGTCCGGCATGCCGAACCTGCATAGCCATGCCTTCCAGCGCGGCATGGCCGGCCTTGCTGAATTGCGCGGCCCTTCCGCCGACAGTTTCTGGAGCTGGCGCGAGGTGATGTACCGATTCGCGCTGTCGATGACGCCGGACCAGGTCGAGGCGGTCGCGGCCCAGCTCTATGTCGAGATGCTGGAGGCCGGGTTCTCGCGCGTCGGCGAGTTTCACTATCTCCACCACGACCGTGACGGCCGACCCTATACTGACATCGCCGAGATGGCGGAGCGCATTGTTGCCGCAGCGTCCGAGACAGGCATCGGGCTGACTTTGCTGCCGGTGTTCTACGCGCATTCCTCTTTCAGCGGCGCTGCGCCAAATGAAGGCCAGCGCCGGTTCATCAACGATGTGAACCAGTTCTCGCGGCTTGTTGAGAAATGCCGCGAATCCATTCGCGCGCTGAATCAAAGCGTCGTAGGCGTCGCCCCGCACAGCCTGCGTGCCGTGACACCGGAGGAACTGGAAAACATCATGGTGATCGCACCAGAGGGGCCCATCCACATCCACATCGCCGAGCAGATGAAGGAGGTCGAGGACTGCCTTGCCTGGTCCGGGGCGCGGCCGGTCGAATGGCTGCTTGCCAATGCCAAGGTCGACCAGCGCTGGTGCCTCATCCACGCCACCCACATGACCGACATCGAGACGACCGATTTGGCGAAAAGCGGCGCCGTTGCCGGCCTCTGCCCGATCACCGAGGCCAATCTCGGCGACGGCACCTTTGCCGCGTCCTTGTTCATGCAGCATGGCGGCCGCTTCGGCATCGGCTCGGATTCAAACGTACTGATCGGCCTGCCGGACGAGTTGCGACAGCTCGAGTATTCGCAGCGCCTCGCCCACCGCGCCCGCAACGTGCTGGCGGTGGCCGGCGGCTCGACCGGCCGTGCTTTATTCGATGCAGCGCTCGATGGTGGCAGTGCCGCGCTGGGCGCCGGCCTCTCGCAGATCGCAGCAGGTGCCTCGGCCGATTTCGTCTCGCTCGACGGCAAGCATCCATCGCTGGCCGGCAAGACGGGCGATGCAATCCTTGATGCCTGGATTTTTGCCAGCGGCACCAAGGTCGATTGCGTCTGGGTGCATGGCAAGAAACTGGTCAGCGGCGGCAGGCATGCCAGGCGCGATGCCATCGCCGAGCGCTTCCGCAAGGTGATGACGGCGCTTTCGGCATGAGCATAATCGGGACAATAAGCGCGGATTCCGGAAGCGCGGACGGCGGCGAGGTTCTTTCGCTGCACCAGCGCATCCTGTCGGACATCAGCGAACGGATCCTGTCGGGTGCCTGGGCGCCCGGCCACCGCATCCCGTTCGAGCATGAACTGACGGCCGAATACAGATGTTCGCGCATGACAGTGAACAAGGCACTGTCGCAACTGGCCAAGGCCGGGCTGATCGAGCGCCGGCGTCGCTCCGGCAGTTTTGTCCGCCAGCCGCAGTCGCAGGCAGCCGTTCTCGAAATCCACGACATCCGGATCGAGGTCGAGGCACTTGGCCTGCCCTACCGCTACGAGCGCATGGCGCGAAACAGAAGGCGCAGCAGCGCCGACGACCGCGCCCTGCTGGAACTCGACGTCGCCGGGCCGGTGCTGGTGCTGGAATGCCGGCATTTCGCCGGCAAGCGGCCGTTCGCCCACGAGCAGCGGCTGATCAACCTGGCCGCCGTGCCGGAGGCTGCCGAAGAGGCGTTTTTCGACACGGCGCCCGGTCCGTGGCTGATCGGGCGCGTGCCGTGGAGTGCCGCCGAGCATCGCATTCGCGCGGTTGCCGCCGAAAAGCACATCGCGGCGGCGCTCGACATCCAGACCGGTGCGCCGTGCCTGGTGATCGAGCGGCGGACATGGAGCGCCGAGCACCCCGTCACCCATGTCCGCTTCACCTATGCGGCAGAGAACCACACGCTGGTGGCGCGGTTCACGCCGTCAAGGGGGTAACCCTCCCCCTCGAGGGGAGGGTCGCGGAGCAAATTGCCGCATGGCGGCATTTTGTGACGCGGGGTGGGGTCGGTGCAACCTCGCCGACGCCACCCCGTCTCGCAGTCTCCGCTTCGCTCCGACCACTCGCCGACCCTCCCCTCGAGGGCAGGGCTATCGCATATGAGTGATGGCATTGATGAGATAGTCGTCGTTCCAGGCGCATTTCTTGATGCGATGGCTGATGGGAACTTTGGCAGCATCGGCGGCCTGAAGGATGTTTCTGGCGAGGCGATTGAGAAGGGCCGTGTTGGCGGGGGCATTGTCCTTGCGGGCACGGCTGAGATCCTCATCGAGATGGACATCGAGCATCCAATGCAGGCCGTTCTCGATCTGCCAATGAGCTCTAGTGAGGTCGAGCGCCCGCTGCGGCGACATGAGCGTGGAGGCCATGAACAGGCGCATCAACGGCTTGGCCTGATCGCGTCGGCTGGTGATGCGGATGAAGGCCAGGTGGCCGGGCATCAGCGGCTCGGCCGCCGCCACGATCTCGGCCTGCCGCCACTCGTTGCGGCCGTGGCTGGTCTCGGTCCGCTCGGCAATGGAAGGGGTGGCGTCGGCCAGTTGCAGGTTGGCACGGCGCAGCCAATGACGACGGTTGCCCTTCAGCGCAAGCAGGTAATCGCCACCTCTTTGGGTAATGGCCGCAGCCATGCGGGTGTGGCAGTGGAGCGCGTCGGCGGTGACCAATCTGCCCGTAAGATCAATGAGTTCGACGACTTTGAGCGCGGCCTCGACTTCGTTCTCACCATCGCTCGGCGAGACTGCCGCCAGGCACAGCCGGGTCTCGGCGGCGAAGGCCGACACCGTCAACGGCGGACTGGCTGCCAAGCCCTTCTCGTAGGCTCGCCGCAAAGCCTTGCCGTCAAGCGACACCACCTCGGGCGTCTCTCGGCTGGCTCGGGCGAAAGCTGCGGCAAAGGCAGCAAAGGCGCGACCAAAGGCCTCCGGGTCGAGCAGATGCAGCAGCCGCGAGAAGGTGTCGTGGCTGGGAGCTGCGTCATAGTCGATCAGCCGCGACAGCGCCTGCTTGCGCTCCTGCGCGAACAGGGCAAATTCCGTCGCATTGCTGGCGCCGCACAGGCTTGCTGCGATCATCATCACGATCAGGTCGCCAAGCCGGTGTGTGGCGTTGGGCGCGCGTGGATCAGGCACCGCGCCAAAGTAGCTCTCAAGGCAGGAAATGGCAGTCGCTCCTTCGCTCAACTGCCTCTCCAAAGAATCCTTTCTCAGCCTAAACTCAACCCCCAAATCGCCATATGCGATTCCCCTGCCCTCGAGGGGGAGGGTTAGGAGCCGTCTCTCAAATCGCCGCGGTAACAATAATCTCGACCAGATATTCCGGTCCGGCAAGCTTGGCTTCGCCGGTGGCGCGGGCCGGCGTGTTGCCTTGCGGTACCCATTTGTCCCACTCCGCGTTCATCTCGGCAAAGGTGCTCATGTCGGCCAGCCAGATGATCGCCTGCAGGATCTTGGTCTTGTCGGTGCCGGCCTTGGCCAGCAATTCGTCGATCGCCGCCAGAATGTCCCTGGTCTGGGCACCGACGTTTCCGCCCGGCTTGCCGACCTGACCGGCCAGATAGACGGTGTTGCCGTGGATGACGATCTGGCTCATGCGCGGGCCTACATCGATACGACGAATGCTCATTGGATATTCCTTCTCCCCTTGTCGCTGCGCCTGTTTAGGGGCCGGGTTCGCCGGGGGCAAGGCCGCTCGAGCGGAACTTCTTGAGCCAAGCCAAAGCACACAACAAGACGGCCCGGCCGCAATTCCGCCCGATTGGCTTGTTGACTAATGTAATAACATCACATATCGAATCCGCCCCTGCAGTACCGATCATCGCCCCATGGATCGTCACATGAGCCAAACCTGCCTGACCTTCCGCGACCTGACGCTGGGCTACAATAGCCATCCTGCGGTCCACCACCTCAATGGTACGATCCGCAAGGGATCGCTGACGGCGGTCGTCGGCGCCAACGGCTCCGGCAAGTCGACGCTGATGAAGGGCATTGTCGGCGTCCTGAAGCCGATGGCCGGCGCGGTGATCCGGGCGCCCGGCGTACGCGCCGCCTATCTGCCGCAGCAATCGGAGCTCGACCGCTCCTTTCCGGCCCGGGTCGTCGACCTGGTTTCGCTTGGCCTGTGGCCGCGGCGCGGCATGCTCGGCCGTTATACGAGGGAAGACCGCGACTCGGTCAGCAAGGCGCTGATGGCCGTCGGCCTCGGCGGCTTCGAGAAGCGGCCGATCGACACACTGTCGGGGGGCCAGCTGCAGCGCACGCTGTTTGCCCGCGTGCTGTTGCAGGATGCCGAGCTCATCCTGCTCGACGAGCCGTTCAACGCCGTCGATGCCAAGACGGTCGGCGACCTGATCGCGCTGATCAAGCGCTGGCACGGCGAGGAACGCACGATCATGGTTGTGGTCCACGATCTCGATCTGGTGCGGCAGAATTTCCCCGAAACACTGCTCCTGGCGCGCCAGCCGATCGCCTGGGGCGAGACCAGGGAGACGCTGCAGCCGGAGAATCTGTTGCGCGCGCGCCGCTTCCACGAAGCCTGGGAGGACAACGCGCCATGGTGTGAGCCCGGCGAGCATGATCACGAGCACAGTGGCCACGAGCACGGCCATGACCACGACCATTATCACGGCTCCGGGCCGAGGGCGGCATGATGGAGGTGCTTTACGGTCTGTTCGTCGCTCCTTTCGCCGACTACGCCTTCATGCAGCGGGCGCTTGCCGGTTCGATGATGCTGTCGCTCGGCGCCTGCCCGGTCGGCGTGTTCCTGATGCTGCGGCGCATGAGCCTGTCCGGCGATGCCATGGCGCATGCCATCCTGCCGGGTGCCGCCGCCGGCTTCCTGTTCTATGGCCTGGAGATCCTGCCGATGACCATCGGCGGACTGATCGCCGGCATCATCGTGGCGCTCGGCGCCGGCGCCGTCTCGCGCTTCACCATCCAGCGCGAGGACGCCTCCATGGCAGCCTTCTATCTGATTTCGCTGGCCATCGGCGTGCTCATGGTGTCGATCCGCGGCTCCAGCGTCGATCTCATGCATGTGCTCTTCGGCACCGTGCTGGCGCTCAACAACGAGGCGCTGACGCTGATCGGCGGCATCGTTGTGGTGACGCTGGTCAGCCTCGCCATCTTCTGGCGGGCGCTGGTCGCCGAATGCCTCGACCCTTTGTTCCTGCGCTCGGTCAGCCGGATGGGCAGCCCGGTGCATTTCATCTTTCTCGGCCTCGTCGTGCTCAACCTCGTCGGCGGCTTCCAGGCGCTCGGCACCTTGCTGTCGGTCGGGCTGATGATGCTGCCGGCGGCGGCGGCCCGCTTCTGGACCTCGCGCGTCGAGCCGATGTGCGTGCTGGCCACAGTAATCGGCTTTGCCTCCTGCATTGCCGGGCTGCTGTTGTCCTACCATGCGTCATTGCCGTCCGGCCCGGCCATCATCCTGTCCGCCGGCGTCGTCTATTTCGCCTCGATCCTGTTCGGCACGCGCGGCATCCTGCGCGCCCGCATCGTCCATCACCGCCACAGAACTGCCTGATCCCAACAAAGGAGAACCTAGTCCATGCTGAAATCGATCCGCGCCGCTTTGGCCGTGAGCGTTATAACATTAACCGCCTTTGGCGCATCTTCGGCCTTCGCAGAGCCTTTGAAGGTGGTCGCCAGCTTCACGATCATCGCCGATTTCGCCAAGAATGTCGGCGGCGACCGCATCGATCTGACCACCATCGTCGGGCCTGACGGCGACGCCCACGTCTACGAGCCGAGCCCCGCCGATGCTGTGACGATGGCCAAGGCCGACATCGTGCTGGTCAACGGCCTGCATTTCGAAGGTTTTCTGCAGCGCCTGGTCGACGCCAGCGCCACCAAGGCTTCGATTGCCGTGCTGACCAAGGGGGTCACGCCGATCAATTTCAAACCCGAATTCGCCGAGGCCGATGCCGCCGAAGGCGCGGAAACCGATGGCGGCAAGACGGTCACCGATCCGCATGCCTTCCAGTCGATCGCCAATGCCAAGATCTATGTGAAGAACATCGCCGACGCCTTTTGCACGGCCGACGCTGCGGGTTGCGACAGCTACAAGGCCAATGCAGCCGCCTATACGCAAAAGCTCGAGGCGCTTGAGGGCGAAGTGCAGGCGGCGATCCAGTCGATCCCGCAGGAGAAGCGCGTCGTCATCACCTCGCATGACGCCTTCGGCTATTTCGAGCAGGCCTACGGCTTGACGTTCCTGGCCCCGGAAGGCGTGTCGACCGAGTCGGAGCCCTCCGCCGCCGACGTCGCCAAGCTGGTCAGCCAGGTGAAGCAGGACAAGGCGGCGGCGATCTTCGTCGAGAACATCACCAACCCGCGGCTGATCGAGCAGATCGCCAGCGAGACCGGCATCAAGGTGGGCGGCACGCTCTATTCCGATGCGTTGTCGCAGCCCGACGGCCCGGCCGCGACCTATATCGACCTGATGCACAACAACATCGCCCAGATCAAAGGCGCGATCCTCGGCAGCTGAGCTGTCTAGTGACTCCATCCGGTCGGGCTGAAATCGCCCGGCCGGATTTCTATCTAATGGCGGTTGCCGACCGGGTCAGGGAGTGGCAAGACTGCCGCTAACCAGATTGCGAGGACACCGCCATGGAATACCGTCAGATCAGCGAGGACTATTCGGTCTCGGGCCAGATCCAGCCCGAGGATGTCGCGACCATCAAGGCCGCCGGCTTCAAGAGCGTGATCTGCAACCGGCCGGACGACGAGCAGCCCGGCCAGCCATCGGCCGACACCGTCAAAGCGGCGGTCGAGGGCGCCGGGCTCGCCTTCCGCTACATCCCTGTCATCAGCGGCCAGATCACCGCCGAGAATGTCGAAGACCAGGCCGAGGCGCTTGACGAACTCGAAAGCCCGGTCTTCGCCTATTGCCGCTCCGGCGCCCGCTGCACCAATCTCTATGGGCTGATCAAGCAGTCGAAGGGGTGAACGGCCTCACGTTCCGAGCGGAAGAAGTCAAGTTCCGCACTGTGGCGATCCTTCACACCCCCCTCTGTCCTGCCGGACATCTCCCCCTCAAGTGGGGAGATTGGATGTCGCGTTGGCTTTCGCCAATTTTCAGCGTTGCGGAGTGGGCAGCGAGGTCAGAGCTGCCAATCTCCCCATTTGAGGGGGAGATGGCCGGCAGGCCAGAGGGGGGTGCTGTCCTGGGTGCTGTCCCTCCGCCATATCTAACGAAAAGCCGTCTGGGCTAAATCGGCAGCGCGCCGGTTTCCTTCAATGTCTCGAGCACGATCGCCGTCTTCACATGCTGCACCGATTCGTGCGGCAGCAGCACGCCGTTGACGAACTCCGACAATGATTTGAGATCGGGCGTCACGACTTTCAATATGTAGTCCATCTCGCCGGTCAGCGCGTGCGCTTCCTGCACTTGCGGCAGCCGCGCCACCAGTTCGCCGAAACGCCGCGCATTGTCGCGGTTGTGGGTGGCGAGCGTCACCGAAATGACGTTGACCAGGGAAAAGCCGAGTTTGTCGCGGTCGAGCACCGCCCGGTAGCCCTTGATATAACCGTCCTCCTCCAGCCGCTGGCGACGGCGCGAGCATTGCGACGCTGACAGGTTCACCCGTTCCGACAGATCGTTGTTGGTCAGCCGTGCATCGCCCTGCAACAGAGCCATTATCTTGCGGTCAAACTGGTCGATGCGCGCGTCATCCATGGATTTTTCCAAACATATGCACAATTCACGCATTATCTGATCATTTCAAGCGTTTGAATGCAAGCACCATGCACCGCGTCCGCGTTATCATTGTGTTGAGATGGCTTTTCCCGGCCAACAACAGCTTTGGAGGACACTGCCATGGGTCCCTTCCCGCACGACGCACCGCCCGCCACGATCAGCAAAACCAATCCCGCCGGTACCGACGGCTTCGAGTTCGTCGAATTCGCGCATGCCGAGCCGGAAAAGCTCGCCGAGTTGTTCACCCGCATGGGCTATGTGCCGGTGGCCAAGCACCGCAGCAAGGACATCACCGTCTGGCGACAGGGCGACATCAACTATGTCGTCAATGCCGAACCCGGCTCGCATGCCATGAAATTCGTCGACAAGCACGGCCCTTGCGCCGCCTCGATGGCGTGGCGGGTGGTCGATGCAAGGCATGCCTTCGATCACGCGGTGGTCAAGGGCGCGACGCCCTATGAAGGCAACGATAAGACGCTCGATGTGCCGGCGATCGTCGGTATCGGCGGATCGCTGCTCTATTTCATCGAAACCTACGGCGAGAAGGGCTCGGCCTATGATGCCGAGTTCGACTGGCTGGGCGAGCGTGACCCCAGGCCGGAAGGCGTCGGCTTCTATTACCTCGACCACCTCACCCACAATGTCTATCGCGGCCAGATGGACAAATGGTGGGATTTCTATCGCGACCTGTTCGGCTTCAAGCAGATCCATTTCTTCGACATCGACGGCAAGATCACCGGCCTGGTCAGCCGCGCCATCACCTCGCCCTGCGGCAAGATCCGCATTCCGCTCAACGAGTCCAAGGACGAGACCAGCCAGATCGCCGAATATCTGAAGAAGTATAATGGCGAGGGCATCCAGCACATCGCCGTCGGCACCGACGACATCTACGGCGCCACCGACAGGCTGGCCGCCAACGGCCTGAAGTTCATGCCGGGCCCGCCGGAGACCTATTACGACATGTCTTATGCCCGCGTGAACGGCCATGAAGAGCCGATCGAACGTATGAAAAACCACGGCATCCTGATCGACGGCGAAGGCGTCGTCGACGGCGGCACGACCAAGATCCTGCTGCAGATCTTTTCCAGGACGGTGATCGGCCCGATCTTCTTCGAGTTCATCCAGAGAAAGGGCGACGAAGGCTTTGGCGAGGGCAATTTCCGCGCTTTGTTCGAATCGATCGAGCAGGACCAGATCAAGCGCGGCGTGCTGAAGGTGCAGGCGGCGGAGTAAGGCTGCACCGGACTTCTTGCGATTCGGTCAGTAGTAGCTCAGACTCTGGCCATGAACATTGCTATCGCAGAGGCCAAGGCAAGACTGTCGGAACTCGTCAGCCGCGCGGAAGCTGGCGAAGAGATTGTGATTACCCGTCGCGGCAAGGTTGCGGCGCGCCTCGTGCCGTTAGCCGTGCCCGAGTCCCTGCCTCGTGTCGGCGCCATGAAGGGCAAAATCAGGATTGCCGACGATTTTGACGAACTCGGTCCCGAATGGGACGGGTATGCCAAATGACGCTGTCACAGGCAAACGTCTATTTGGCGAGGCCGGCGGCTTTGCGCAGAATCTCGTTGATGCGGCTCTGCCAGCCGGGGCCGCCGGCACGAAAGCGGGCGACTACGTCACTGTCGAGACGGAGTGTTACCTGCTTCTTCGGATTATCGAGAGCCGGCCGGCCGCGCGAACGGCGAATGCTTTCGGCAAGCTCAGGGAACGCTTCGGCGAAAGGACGAGCGTTTCGAAAATCCTCCTCTGTCCATTCCGGATTCTCCGAAACGGCTTCCCAATCTTCTTTGCTGTAGCCGCGACCAGCTTCGAACTCGGTGCGCACCTTACGCTTTGCCATTGAACAATCTCCTTTCCGCGGGACTTGCCGGGCGCACCGAAATTATCGAGATGCCCTCGGAACCGAGCCGGGCAACCACCGCAACGATGCCATCGATGATCCCGCCAATTGCCGTGAGACGTCCGGCCTTGGCAGTGCGGATTGTCGAGGCAAGAAAAAACTCGTCACCAAGCGCCGCAAAATCCAAGCCGTGCCTGTCAATGTTGGCCAACCGTTTTGGTTCGTCCCAAACGATCTTCATCAGAATTTATGTACCTACAATAATTAAGTCAATAATTTTCGTAACTACAACTAATTGCGACCTTCGAGCACCAACCTCTCGACCTCGGCTTTCCTGAGTTTCAGATCATAATCGAGGAAAAACTCGTCGAGTTGCGGCGGTTTCACCGAGGTGCCGGACAGCATCGCGTGCACCTGGCCGCGATGATGGATGTCGTGGATGAAGAGATGGGCGAGCAGGTCGCCGATCCGTTCCGGTATCATGCCGTCCTCGCGCCGATCGGTGACGACGCGGCGCTCGAGATCGTCCGCCGACAGACGGTCGCAAAAGGCGATCAGCCGCCGGTCGGCCTCCGTCCGCTTGCCAAAGAGCGCGTCCGCTTCGTCGAAGAGCAAGAACTCATCGTAGACCGCGGCGCCGACGCCGCCCTCTTCGAGAAAATCGAGATAGAGGTGATCGACCGCCAGGATGTGGTTCAGCGTTGCCTTGATCGACGGAAAGAAGCTCGTCCGTTCGGCTTCGAATTCGCCGGGCCCAAGCTGCAGCACGGCGCGGTAGAGCCGGTCGTTGGACCACAGATTGTTGGCTGCCATGCGCCGGAAATGGTTCAGCAGGTCCATGACTTCACGGCGCGACCCGGAATAGCGACACACCCGCCCATAGAAGCGCAAACCCAGCCAAAACAATCAGCAGCAGCCCGATCATGTGCCGCCGCATGGCTTGCGTTTCCTGGTCCAGCGCGACATTCGTGTTGGTGACGGTGTGAAACATCATCGCCTTGCGCGGAAAGCCGCTGCGGTTGGTCAGGCCTGGCGAGCGCGCCTCGATGCGATAGCTCAGGCGGATCGCCAGGATGAAGATCGCCAGCATGACAAGGGCCCAGACACCGCACAGCAGATAGAATGTCTCGCCCGTCATTCTCTTGCCCCCTCGTACTTCTCGACCCTCTGCTCGATGGCGCCGAAGATCGAATGCCCACCCCTGTCCTTCATCTCGATGCGCACGCTATCGCCAAAGCGCAGGAACGGCGTTTTCGGTTCGCCGGTTTCGATGGTCTCGATCATACGCAGCTCGGCGACGCAGGAATAGCCGGCGCCGCCCGCCGAGACAGGCTTGCCCGGCCCGCCGTCGAGCTTGTTGGAGACGGTGCCCGAACCGACGATGGTGCCGGTGGCCAGCGGCCGCGTTTTTGCGGCGTGAACAATCAGCGCCGGAAAGTCGAAGGTCATGTCGATGCCGGCGTTCGCCCGGCCGAACGGCTTGCCGTTGAGATCGACCAGCAGCGGCAGGCTGACCTTGCCGCCGTCCCAGGCATCGCCCAGCTCGTCCGGCGTCACCGCAACCGGCGAAAAGGCCGATGACGGTTTCGACTGGAAGAAACCGAACCCCTTGGCGAGTTCAGGTGCGGTGAGGCCGCGCAGCGTCACGTCGTTGACCAGCAAGACCAGCCGGATCGCCGCCCTCGCCTCGTCGAGGCTTGCGCCCATCGGCACATCGTCGATTATGACCGCGACCTCTCCTTCCATATCGATGCCCAAGGCCTCGTCGGCCATCCGGATCGGGTCGCGCGGTGCGAGAAAGGAGTCTGAGCCGCCCTGGTAGATCAGCGGGTCGGTCCAGAAGCTTGGCGGCATCTCGACGCCGCGCGCCTTTCGCACCAGTTCGACGTGGTTCACATAGGCCGAGCCGTCAGCCCATTGATAGGCCCGCGGCAGCGGCGAATGGGCGTCGTGCTCGTGAAAGCGGGCGGACGGCACCGCATTATTCTCCAGCGATTCGGCCATCGCAGCGAGATGGGGGGCGATGCGATGCCAGTCGTCGAGTGCGGCCTGCAGCGTGCGCACCAGGAACGAAGCATCGGTAAACCGCGTCAGGTCGCGCGAGACGACGACGAGCTTTCCATCGCGCGTTCCGTCCTTCAATGTGGCAAGCTTCATGCGTCCTCCCTATGCGTTTATTCGTAGTATTTGCCGGCATAGATAATTCTGGCCGCGGCTCTCCAGGGATTGTCATTTGCCAGCAACGCCGGGTCGCCGCGCCGACTGTCTTCGGTCCAGGTGACGGCCCAGGCGACTGCCGATTCGAGAAAGGTGCTGATCGAGCCGTTGTACCAACCGTTCCAGCCGGGATCGGATGGTCCCGGCATCGCAGTCTCCTTGCGGTCGGCGTCTTCCCGATCCCTCCTCAACGCATCGAGGAACCGGACAAAAGACGGCAAGTCTTCCACTCTGTCGAGAAACAAGGAGAGCTGCGCCCAGGATGTCTCCTCGGATTTGCCCACCTCTTCCCAAAGCTTGTCTTTGGTCACGTCTCACTCCCAAGCCCCACAACAAGGCCGTCGCGGGCGATCGTCAAGTCGCCGGCCCATGTTTTCCTGACGGCGGCAATCCAGTCGGCTTCGCCGATCTCGGGATCGTCGGCCGGAATGAGGTGGTTGACGACCAGTCTTTTGACGCCTGCGTCGCTGGCGATGCGGCCCGCCTCCTCGGCAAAGCTGTGGCTGGCAAGCAGGTGTTCCCTCAGCCTTGCGCCGTTGCCGGTCTTCGCGACCAGCCGCTCGATACCCACTTCCAGCATGGCCTCGTGGACCAGAATGTCGGCGCCCTCGGCGAAATCCGCCAATGGCGGAAAGAACGCCGTATCCGACGAAAAGACGATGCCTTGCCCCGCATGATCGAAGCGCAGCGCAAAGCAATCCGTCACCGGCGGGTGGTCGACGCGCAGCGCCGATATTTTGAGACCGCGCTCTTCGGCCACCTGGCCTTCACCAAATTCGACGATCGAAACCTGGTCGCGGAGATCCGGCCTGCCTTCATCGGCGATGCGGATCTCGATATCGAATTCCATTGCCTGGCAAAAGCGCTGCCAATAATGGCCGATGCCGGGCGGGCCGAACAAAGTGACGGGCGCCGCCAGGCCGGCGGTCCAGGCGGTGTGGATGAGAGGTCCGAGTTCCAGAACATGGTCGGAGTGCAAATGCGTGATGAAGATCAGGTCGAGCGCCTTCAGGCTGATGCCGGCATCGGTCAGCCCGCGCGTTACGCCCAGCCCGCAATCGACGACGATGGTGCGGCCGCCAATCTCCAGCAGCGACGAACTCGGCCACGGGCCGCCCGGCCGCAGCGCCGGGCCACCCTTCGAACCCAGAAGCACCAGACGATCCGTCATACGACGGCGCTCAAGACCAGTCGCCCTCTGGCGTGCCGTTGAAGCGCTTCTTCAGGCCGGCCCAGCAGTCGATGTAGTTGTCCTGCCGGGTTTCGAGCTCGGCGCCATAGCGGGTCACCATCTGCGGAAAGCGTGTCTCGAACATGAAGGCCATGGTGTTGTCGAGCTTGACCGGTTTCAGCTCCGCGCGCGAGGCTTTTTCGAAGCCAGACGCATCGGGTCCGTGAGCCAGCATCATGTTGTGCAGGCTGATGCCGCCCGGCACGAAGCCCTCTTCCTTGGCATCGTACTGACCATGAATCAGGCCCATGAACTCGCTCATGATGTTGCGGTGATACCAGGGCGGGCGGAAAGTGTTTTCCGCCACAAGCCAGCGCGGCGGGAAGATGACGAAATCGATATTGGCGGTGCCTTCCTCGCCGCTCGGCGCGGTCAGCACGGTGAAGATCGACGGATCGGGGTGGTCGAACAGGATCGCACCGACCGGCGAAAAGGTCGCAAGATCATATTTGTAGGGCGAATAATTGCCGTGCCACGCCACCACATCCAGCGGCGAATGGTCGATTTCGGTGACATGGAACTGGCCACACCATTTCGCGATCAGCCGACAGGGCGTGTCCTTGTCCTCGAACCAGGCGCAGGGCGTCTTGAAATCGCGCGGATTGGCCAGGCAATTGGCGCCGATCGGGCCGCGATCCGGCAGCGTCAGCTTGGCGCCGTAATTTTCGCAGACATAGCCGCGCACTTGCGGATCGACCAGTTCGACCTTGAACACCAGGCCGCGCGGCAGCACGGCAATCTCGCCCGGCCTGAGTTCGATAACACCCATCTCGGTGACGAAGCGCAAGGCTCCAACCTGGGGCACGACCAGCAACTCGCCGTCGGCGTTGAAGAAATGATCGTCGACCATCGAGCGATTGGCGACATAGACGTGTGCCGCCATGCCGGTCTGGCCGAGCACGTCGCCGGCGGTGGTGATCGAGCGCATGCCGGCGATGAAATCGGTCGGTTCCTTCGGCATCGGCACGGGGCTCCAGCGATACTGGCCGAGTGCGAGCTGATGGTCGCCGACGTTCGGCGCGCTTTTCCAAAGCGGATAATTCGCCGCTTTGAAGCGACCGGTGTGCCTGACGCTCGGCCTTATCCGATAAAGCCAGGAGCGCTCATTGGTGCCGCGCGGCGCGGTGAAAGGAGAGCCCGAAAGCTGCTCGGCATAGAGGCCGTAGGCCGGCCGCTGCGGCGAGTTTCGCCCTTGCGGCAGCGAGCCCGGCAGAGTCTCGGTCTCGAAGTCGTTGCCGAAACCCGGCATGTAGGAATAGGCCATGGAATCCTCCCGAATTCATGGTCTCGGAGCATCGTTTGCGCATCCGCAAGGATGCTCCGAGTTGACCATACCGGTTTCATTTGTAACCATTGAAAATGTAACCATCAACGGTGATTTCGGCATGAGCCGCCAGCATGCCAGTCAGGGCCAACCATGGAAATCCTCGAGCTGGAATCCTTCCTGCCTTACCGGCTCTATCGGCTTGCCGATGCCGTCAGCCGCGAATTCTCAAGGATATACAAGGACCGCCACGGCCTGACCCGGCCCGAATGGCGCACGCTTGCGGGACTTGGACAGCACGGCACGATGACGGCGACGGCGCTCGGCGAGCAATCGGCCATGCACAAGACCAAGGTTTCGCGCGCGGTCGCCGAACTCGAGCGGCGCCGCTGGCTGACCCGCACGCCAGACGAGAAAGACCGTCGCGTCGAGCATCTGACGCTGACCAAAGCGGGGCTTGCCGCCTATCGCGAAATGGTGCCGCTGGCGAAGGAGTTCGAGCGGGAGCTGCTGGAGAGGCTTGGTGCGGAAGAGCGGGCGGCGATTGTCAGTGGGGTAGCGGCGCTGGAGGCAAAACTCACAGTGGGTTGAAATCCTCCATGGGTTTGACCGTCGTAGAAATCAGATCGCTATTGCGGCAGGTAACGCTCCTAGACCGTAGTAGGCGCGTTCGGCTACAATGAAGCCTCTGACACGGCTTCGAAATGCTATCGGACCATCGATGTAGCCCAAGAGAAGCTGCGCCTGCGAAGCCGCATGTCTCTGAGCGCTTTCAAACAGCCGCCTTGCCGTTTCAAAATCACCAGCCAAACCGGCCGCCACCCCGGCGTGGAAGGCCGCCCACTCGCCGTAGGCGCCCGGCTGCAATTCATTCACGAGGATTGTCGCTGTCGCCTGCACGGAAGGGAACATTGATCGGTGAACCCGATCGATTTCGACGGCCTTCTTGGCCATTTGATCAACCGCGAGCAGAAACTGTGCCGGGCTCTCGAACGGAACGAACTGTCCAATGCGCTGAGGACGATCGAAGGTAACTGTTTCAGGGAGCGAACCCCAGAGCCAGTGGACTGCTACGTTAAGGTAAGTGCCTTTGGACCAAGAGCTGGGCTGGAACTCGACTACACTTAGCCAGAAGCCGCGATCGGCGATCCAGATTCGAGACTTCCCTTTGCGTTGAAATCCGGCGGGCTTCAGTACGATCTTTGCCTGCGAGGCAATGATGCGACCGTGCTCACTATCCGCCATCTTGCACCCCTATATGCCTCACCAATCCATCACCACCTTGCCGGAATTGCCACTCTTCATCGCCTCAAATCCCGAAATATAGTCGTCGATGCCGATGCGGTGGGTGATCAGGCCGCTGACATCGAGAGGACCCTGCACCAGCGCGATCATCTTGTACCAGGTCTCGAACATCTCGCGGCCGTAGATGCCTTTCAGATGCAGCATCTTGAAGATGACCTTGTTCCAGTCGATCTCGAAGCCGGTCGGCGCGATGCCGAGAATGGCAATCTTGCCGCCATTGTTCATGGTGTCGATCATGTCGCGGAAGGCAGGTGCGGCACCCGACATTTCGAGGCCGACGTCAAAACCCTCGGTCATCCCGAGCGCCGGCATGACGTCGCGCAGCTTTTCCTTCGACGCATCGACGACATGCTGGACGCCGAGCTTTTTCGCCAGTGCCAGGCGCACCGGGTTGATGTCGGTGATGACCACTTTTCGCGCGCCGACGCACTGCGCCACCAGTGCACCCATGATGCCGATCGGCCCGGCGCCGGTGACCAGCACGTCCTCGCCGACCAGATCGAAAGACAAGGCCGTGTGGACGGCATTGCCCAGGGGATCGAAGATGGCGGCGATCTCGTCCGGCACATCGTCGGGGATGGGCACGACATTGTGCTGCGGGATCGCAAGGTATTCGCCAAAGGCGCCCGGCCGGTTGACGCCGACGCCGAGCGTGTTGCGGCACAGATGCCCCCTGCCCGCCCGGCAGTTGCGGCAATGGCCGCAGACGATATGGCCTTCTCCGGAAACCCGCTGGCCGAGTTTGTACTCGGTCACCGCCGTGCCGAAATCGGCGACGGTTCCGACGAATTCGTGGCCGGTTACCATCGGCACCGGCACGGTCTTTTGCGCCCACTGGTCCCAATTGTAGATGTGTACGTCGGTGCCGCAGATCGCCGTCTTCCTGATCTTGATCAGCACGTCGTTCGGACCGATTTCCGGCACCGGCACTTCTTCCATCCAGATGCCCGGCTCGGCCTTGGCCTTGACCAGCGCCTTCATCATGTTCGACATTCTTTTGTCCCCAGAACCTTAGTCGCTTGAATCTCTTGATCCGGCCGCTCAGGAAATCACGCCGAGTTCGCGACCGACTGCGGCGAACGCCTCAACCGCGCGTTCGATGTCGGCGCCGGAATGGGCGGCCGACATCTGCGTGCGGATGCGCGCCTGGCCCTTCGGCACCACCGGGAACGAGAAGCCGATGACATAGATGCCGCGCTTCAGCATCCGCGCCGCCACTTCCTGCGCCAGCGTCGCGTCGCCCAGCATCACCGGGATGATCGGATGGTCAGCGCCGGCCAGAGTAAAACCGAGCTTGCCCATCTCGGAGCGAAACCGCGCCGCATTGGCATATAGGCGCTGGCGCAATGCATCGCCATTGCGGATCATCTCGAAAACCCGGATCGAAGCGCCAGCGATCGCCGGCATCAGCGTGTTGGAAAACAGATAGGGGCGCGAGCGCTGGCGCAGCCAGTCGACCACCTGCTTCCTGCCCGACGTGTAGCCGCCGGACGCGCCACCCAATGCCTTGCCCAGCGTACCGGTGATGATGTCCACCCTGCCCTCGACGCCGCAATGTTCGGCCGAGCCACGGCCGTTCCTGCCGACGAAGCCAACAGCATGGCTGTCGTCGACCATGACCATCGCATCGTATTTGTCGGCGAGGTCGCAGACGCCTTTCAGATTGGCGATGATGCCATCCATCGAGAACACGCCGTCGGTGGCGATCAGCCGGAACCGACAGTCGCGCGCCTCTTTCAACCGCGCTTCCAGATCGGCCATGTCGTTGTTGGCGTAGCGGAAGCGCTTTGCCTTCGACAGCCGTACCCCGTCGATGATCGAGGCGTGGTTCAGCGCATCGGAGATGACCGCATCCTCCTCGCCGAGCAGCGTCTCGAACAGGCCGCCATTGGCGTCGAAGCAGGAGCCGTAGAGGATGGTGTCCTCCATGCCGAGGAAGTCAGAAATGGTCGCCTCGAGCTGCTTGTGTTCTTCCTGCGTGCCGCAGATGAAGCGCACGGATGCCATGCCGTAGCCGTACCGGTCGAGCGCCTGCTTGGCCGCCTCGCGCAGTTCGGCGCTGTCGGCGAGGCCGAGATAATTGTTGGCGCAGAAATTCAGCACCTTCTCGCCGCCGACCTCGATCTCGGCCGATTGGGTCGAGGTTATCACCCGTTCGGATTTGTAAAGGCCGGCCGATTTCAGTCCTTCAAGCTCGCTGTCGATGTGGGAAAGGAATGCTTCGGTCATGATCAGGCCCTGTTGAGATCGATGAGGACTGTCGCGCCGCGCGGACGAAAAATCCATCGCAAAAGCGACCGCTTCGGTGGCGGCAATGGCACGGCAGAGGCCACGATGTTCAAATGCGGAGGCGCCGCGAAAGATTGCAATAACCACTTTGCGGGTTTCTCGCCACGGTCGCCGCCGCCGGCATGCTGCCGTCCCAAACCTGTTAACACTTTGAAGCCAAAGGTTGTCGCACAAGAATTCGTTGGCGAGAGGGCCGCCTCAGAAAATGTCACAGCAGCCGGTGCACGCCGTTTCGGGCAGGCTCATACTCCTGATCAAATCCGGCTACTGGCTGGCTCTGCTGATCATCGCCGCCATGGTCGTGGCCTCCTTCATCCTGCTGCAGCAGATGATGGCGGCCCAGCAGCACAACCAGGCACTGCTCGATGTGGTCAGCACACAAAAAGCCCTATCGCAGCGCATCGTCTTCCTTGCCGGCGCCACCGGTACCGCCTCACGCGACCAGCAGCCGGCCCTGGTTAGCGCGCTCAAGCAAGCGACGGTGGAGTTCGAGGAGAACTACGATCTGCTGCTCGAACGGACCGCCGCCGATCCGGCGTCGCCGGCAAGGTTCGATCCGAGATCGATCGAGAGCGTACTTTTCGCCAAGCCGTACCATCTCGACTATTTCTCGGTCGGGCTTATCGCCAACGGCGAACGCCTGATCTCGTCATTCGAATCGCGGCTCAACATGGCCGGCAATGGTGGCTACAAAGGCGGAGAGGAGCGCGTCAACCTGAACGCTTCCATTGCCAACGCAACATTGTCGGGCTATGCCGCACTTGGCCAGCGCATCAGTGCCTTTGCAGACCAGCGATCCGAAACACTTCTCGATCTTAACCGCACATTGTTCTACTCGACCATCGGCGTCATCGTGCTGGTGGCGCTTTTCATTTTCAGGCCAATGTCGAATGCCATCCTGCGCAGGACGCGCGAGCTGGTCGATGCGCGCAATTCCATGGCCTTTATCGCCGTGCATGACGGGCTAACCGGCCTGCACAACCGCACCTTTTTGACCGAGCATTTCGATACGCTGATCAATGCCGCGCGGCGACGGCGTGAACGGGTTGCCGTGGTGCAGTTCGATCTCGACCGGTTCAAGCAGATCAACGACACGTTCGGCCACGCCGCCGGCGATTATGTGCTGGTGGCGGCTGCGCAGCGCATGCGTGATTCGTGCCGTACGTCGGATCTCAACGTGCGGCTCGGCGGCGATGAATTCGTCATGATTCTCAACGGTGCCGGCAGCACCGAGGACATCGATACCGTCGCCCGGCGCATCCTGACCAAGCTCAACAAGCCGATCGTCTTTCGAGGCACGACAATCCATCCGGGCGTAAGTGCCGGGATTGCGGTCTACCCTGTCGACGCCGACAATGCGCAGGATCTGCTCGTCCATGCCGATCTGGCGCTGTATTCCGCCAAGAAGCAGGGCGGCGGCAGCTTGTCGTTCTTCTCCGAGGAGCTGAGGCACGAACTCGATTATCGCAAGCAGCTCGAGCTCGATATCAGGACCGCTATCTCGGAGAAGGCGTTCGAAGTCTATTTCCAGCCGCAAGTCTCGCTGTCGGACGGCGCCATCAGCGGCATCGAGGCTCTGGTTCGCTGGAGACATGCCGAGCGCGGCATGATCGCGCCGGGCGAGTTCATTCCGATAGCGGAAAAATGCGGTCTCATGCCCGAGATCGGCCGCATCGTCATCGCCAAGGCGATCGACGAAGCAGCCGAATGGAACCGCGCAGGCATCGCCTTCGGACGGATCGCCGTCAATGTATCCGGCTCGGAGCTGCGCGAGACAGATTTCGAAGTCTTCCTGTTCGACATGCTGGAGAGGGCTGGCCTGCCAGCGCACAAACTGTCGCTGGAGATCGTCGAATCCGTCATCCTCGACGACGAGAAGACCGGTATCGCGGCAAAGCTGCGGCACATTCGCGCCGCCGGCATCCATCTCGAGCTCGATGATTTTGGCACCGGCTACGCATCGCTCAGCCATGTCAATCCAAACGAGATCGATCGGCTGAAGATCGACCGCCGGTTCGTCCAGAACATCAACGAGAACAGCGGCAACACCAAGATCGTGCGTGCCCTCACCGAGCTCGCCCGCGGTCTCGGCATCTCGATCGTTGCCGAGGGCGCCGAAACCGAAGCCGAGCTCGACTCGCTGATGGCGATCGGCTGCGACCAGGTGCAAGGCTATTCCATCGCTTTCCCGATGCCGCCGGACAGCGTGCGCGAATGGCTGGTGGCGCGAACGCCCAAGAAGGCCAGGCTGACGGTGCTGCAGGGCTGCCGGGCGTAGGAAAGTCGGAACTACTGCAATGGCGGCAGGTTTCTCAGCGGATTGAGCATCGGCACCCCAAGTGGTGCGAAATGACGCTCGTTATCCGTCAGTATCACCAGGCCGTGAACCTCGGCCGTAGCAGCAATCGCTATATCTTCAAATCCCGGCCGATGAGCCCTTGCGCGATCAAGAATAGAACCCGCGGCATGCGCGGCTCGCAAATCGAAGGGCAGAATCCTTGCCCCGTAAAGGTGCTCGACTGCCTGCCACCAGTCGCGTAGCAGCGCGGCCTTTGTGGTCGCGCCGTCGCGCTCCGCCTTCGCTATCCCCGCCGCGATTTCGGACGCAGTCACAACGGATAGGAACAGGTATTCGCTCGCCATATCGAGCCATGCCATCAGCGCCGCCCGATCAACCTTCCTGGCTGGAGCCATTGCCGAGATGATGTTGGTGTCCAGCAGAAACATCAGGGCTGGTCGCCGCGCTACAACGCAACCTTGCGAGCCGGCTTACGGGAACGAGGCGGAATGTCGTCCTTGTCCCCGGGAAAAGCCGCCAGCAGCCGCCCGAAGCTCGGCACCCGAGACAGCCGCTGATAATCTTCGAACGACAGGATGACGGCCTGCTTCCGACCGTGGCGTGTGATAATGGCAGGCTCTCCTGCAACTGCCTGATCGACGACTGCCGAAAGCGTCGCCTTGGCGTCTTTCAACTGAATTTCGCGCATGTTGCCACCCTCGCATATGACTACCATGGTCATATAACATTGCAGACGGCTTGGAACAAGGGTTGCGGTCCAATCGGTATCAACTGACATTGGCCCGCAACGCGGCCAGCACCTGTGCAAACTCTGCCAGCCTGTCGTCGGACAGTCCTTTCCGCAGCCGCTTGTCGAAGGCTAACGCGGCGGTGCGCAATTGCAGGAACAGCGCTTCTCCGGCTTGGGTCAGCTCCACCTGGTGAACCCGGCGGTTCTCGGGATCGCGGCGGCGCATCAGCAGGCCTTGCGTCTCCATGGCGTTGAGGTGGTGGGTCAGCGTTGCGCCCCGGATGCCGATCATGCCGGCGAGCTCGCGTTGATTGGCCAGCTCCCGCGACTTGACCGACAGCAACGTGACCCAGACCGGCAGCGTGCCGCCTGCCTCGACCAAGGCAGCGTCGAAAGCCTGCGCAACCAGCTTGGCGGTGCGCGCGAGATTCATCCCGATCGGCGGGCGGTCAAAGGGCGTCATGATCCGACACTAGAACAAGGGCAAAGCCTATGGAACCGGCTCGAGCTTATGCGTTGACATCTAATCATTTGATATCTATCGATATGCCTGGCGGTGGGCAAGAGAGGAAATGCGGTCATGCAATATGTCTACATCATCGTCCTCGGCCTTCACGTCATGGCGGGTGTGTTCTGGGCCGGCACCACTATCGCGGTTGCGCGCGAACCGGAGATCAGGGCGGAACGTTTCTTCCGGCCGCAAATGGGCGCAGCCGGCGTGGTTTTCCTCACCGGCTTGCTGCTGTGGTATTTCTTCCACAACGGCTCTTTCGGCTCGATGGAGAAGGTCTTGGCGCTCGGCATCTTGACGGCGTTAATCGCCGCCGGGGTTCAGGGCGCGCTGGTGGGTTCCGCCAGCAGGCAGTTGGCCGGCGCTGATGCGGCGAAGCAAACCCAGTTGCGCGCCAAGATGACAAAGGGCGAACGCATCGCCGGCGGCCTGCTGGTCATCACCGTGTTCTGCATGGCCACCGCCAGGATGTTTTGAACGTCCTGCCGCAATCGCAAGATCGTACGGTGCCCGGCGATGGCCGGCGGCGTGCGCGGCGCGCAGACCGGACCGACGTACCGTGGTGGCTCTCCGTACGGAGGTTCGGCTGCGCGCCACCAATCAATCCAAAATATTCCTCAGATTCGCAAGCCGAACCTGATGCCGTCATAGATCGCAGCGTGGATATTGCGTGAAGCTACCGCGTCGCCGATGCGAAAGACGACGAAACCGCCTTGCGGATTGCGCGCAGGAAAGATGTCGCCGCCATTGATCAGTTTTTCGTAATCGATCGCACCGGCGTTCTTCGACAGCGGCTTCAGCGCCAGGTAGAGATCGTCGAGCGGCAGCGTGCCGTGCTCGACCACCACCTGGTCGACCCGCCGCTCGCCGCGCCAGCCATCGGCGAAGTCGGAGGCGAGCTCGGCGATCAGCTGGTTGCCTTCACGCCGCACAGAACGTAGCCGTGTGTTGATGGTCACCGTGACACCCTTTTCCTGGAAGGCGCGCATGTAGGGCACATGATTCATGCCGCCCATTTCCGGGGCGAAGAAGCGCTCTGGTGAAACCAGCTCCAGCCTGGCGCCGCTATTGGCGATCAGTTCGGCGGCACCCATGCCCTGATGGCCGCCATTGTCGTCATAGAGCAGCACGTTCTCGGCCGGCTTGACGCTGCCGGCCATGATGTCCCAGCTCGAGGTGACGAGATCGTCGCCCGCCGTCAGAGGCGGGTTCTGCGGCAGGCCGCCGGTGGCGACCACCACCACGTCGGGCGACAGCGCCAGCACGTCGTCCGTCTCCGCCCATTTGTCGTAGCGGATCTCGACGCCCAGCCGGTCGAGTTCGGCCAGGCGCCAGTCGATGATGCCGATCAATTCCTTGCGGCGCGGGTTTTGCGTTGCCAGCCGCACCTGGCCGCCGGCCTGGCTCGATGCTTCCAGCACCGTCACCTGGTGCCCGCGCTCGGCGGCGACGCGCGCCGCCTCCAGCCCGCCGGCGCCGGCACCGACGACGACCACCTTCCGCTTCGGTCCCTCGGTTTTCGGAATAATATGGGGGATATCAGCCTCGCGGCCCGTCGCCGCATTGTGGATGCACAGCGCCTCGCCGCCCTCATAGATGCGGTCGAGGCAATAGGTGGCGCCGACGCAAGGGCGGATCTCGTGCTCGCGGCCCTCCATCACTTTTTTGACGATATGCGGGTCGGCAATGTGGGCGCGCGTCATGCCGACCATGTCCAGCTTGCCGGTGGCGATGGCGTGACGCGCGGTGGCGACGTCGGAAATCCGCGCCGCATGGAAGGTCGGGAATTTCGTCGCTGCCCTGATCTCGCCGGCAAAGTCGAGATGCGGCGACGACCGCATGCCGGTCACCGGGATGACCTTGGTCAGCGCCGCATCGGTCTCGATCGAGCCACGGATGATGTTGAGGAAATCGACCTTGCCGGAGCCGGCCAGCCGCCTGGCGATTTCGACGCCCTCCTGTTTCGACAGGCCTTTCTCGAAATCCTCGTCGGCGACCATGCGGATGCCGACGACGAACTTTTCGCCGACCGCGGCACGCACCGCGTCGAGCACCATTCCGGTGAAGCGCAGCCGGTTGTCGAGCGAGCCGCCGAAATCGTCGTCGCGCTGGTTGGTGGCCGGCGACCAGAAACCGTCCATCAGATGGCCGTAGGCTTCGAACTCGATGCCGTCGAGGCCGGCAGCCTGGCAGCGCTGCGCGGCCGCCGCATAGTCGGCTACGATGCGCTCGATATCCCAGTCCTCGATAGTCTTGGGAAAGGCGCGATGGGCCGGTTCGCGCACCGGCGAAGCCGACAGCACGGGCAGCCAGTCGGCCTTGTTCCAACCGGTGCGGCGGCCGAGATGGGTGATCTGTATCATCACCTTGCAATCGTGCTCGTGGCAGGCATCGGTAAGCTCGGCGAGCCACGGCACGATGCGGTCGTCATAGACATGCAGATTGCCAAAAGCGGCCGGGCTGTCGCGCGAGACGATCGCCGAACCGGCGGTCATGGTCAGCGCCATGCCGCCCTTGGCCTTTTCGGCATGGTAGAGCCGGTAGCGTTCCTTCGGCATGCCGTCCTCAGAATAGGCCGGCTCATGGCTGGTCGACATCACCCGGTTCTTCAGCATCAGATGCTTGAGCTGATAGGGCTGGAGGAGCGGGTCGTTGCTGGTCATCGTCTTCCTGCTGTTTCAAATTGTGCTAATGAGCGGCAAATTTTGTTTTTACGCATGTCGCTGTCCCAAAATCGCTGCGCAGTTTTGGGCGACATGCAGCAAGGAACCTGCTCATGACCGATACGAAAAACCTCACCCAGCTCGGCACCAACGTCGAGGCGCCACAGAGCCCTGAAGCGGCAGTCCTGGAAACCGTGCCGTTTTCGCGCGGCGACGGCCCGCCGGCCATCGTTCGCTTCACCTGCCCGGAATTCACTTCGCTCTGCCCGGTCACCGGCCAGCCGGACTTCGCCCATATCGTCATCGACTACGCACCCGATGCGCTGCTGGTGGAATCGAAGTCGCTCAAGCTGTTCATGACCTCGTTTCGCAACCATGGCGCCTTCCACGAAGAATGCACCGTCATGATCGGCCGCCGCATCATCGCCGCGACCAAGCCATTGTGGTTGCGCATCGGCGGCTACTGGTATCCGCGCGGTGGCATTCCGATCGACGTGTTCTGGCAAACCGGCGCGCCGCCGGAAGGTGTGTGGCTGCCCGACACCGGCGTCGCCCCCTATCGCGGGCGCGGCTGATCGGACGGAGCGGCTCACCTGATCCCGGTCCGGCACAGGTTGGTCTCCAGGAAAGGCATCACCGCGTCGCGGTACCGCTGTTGGTCATAGCGATAGAGATCAACATGCCGCGCGCCGTCGAACCAGACCAGCTTTGCGTCAGCGCCTGCCGCATCTTTCAACGCCAGTGTCTGGCTGCGAGCGACAAACGGATCCGAATTGCCTGCTAGCAGCAATATCGGCCGATCAATCGCGCCGATGCGATCGACCGGCCTGACATCATCTACCCCGAAGCCAAGGCGGAGCTGCATCTGCGCCAAGAGGATGGTCGCCTGTACGTCGCGCAACATAGGCAAGGGCGCTCGCAACGCCGTGGTTTCCAGCAAAGTCGCGTAGAGCTGCTCCAGGACATAGGCGTCGGCATGCTCCTGCTGAGCGCCAAATACAAAAGCAGCCGCACCGAGCGACGAGCCGATGGCCGCCACCTTGCGACCGGCGAAGCGTTGCCGCGCAAAGGCGAGGATGCGGCTGGCGTCCTGCCGTTCGATGTAACCAAAGCCTCTGATATCGCCGCCGCTTTCGCCATGTCCCGACAGATCGAACAGCACGATCGAGTAGCCGCTTTCGAAAAGCAGCTTCGCTCTTGGAACCATGGCCAGCTTGTTTGAACCACGTCCGTGTAACAGCACGATTGTTCCGCAACTGTCCTGCCGATCCGCCACCCAACCGGCAAGGTCGGGCGCGCCCTCCCGCTTCAGAACGATGCGCTCCACCGGTAACCCCACAGGCAGCGTGAAGCTTTGCTGAGGCACGCGGGCCACCGCGTGGCTTCCTGCCTCCCAGGTGACAGCGCAGGCCAGGACGCAAACCGCCGCGAATAAAGCAACCACGACAGGACCTCTTCTCATCGATCGGTCACGTGCACTTCGCATCAGTTGAGCGGCAGCCGCCGGTAGCGGCTGGGGCTGTTCGGGTCGCTGAAATGGTGCATCGGCCCGTGTTCGGCAAAGTGCGCTGACCAGCGTTTCATTGCCGCCGGATCGAGTTCGACGCCCAGCCCGTCACCCTCCGGCACGCGCACCGTATTGCCCGTCTGGCGAAAAGGACCGTCCTTGATGACATCGCCGATCTGCCAGCGAAACAACGACTGCGACGCCTCGGTGATCCACGGTGTCGCCGCCACGACGTGCAGATAAGCCGATGTCATGATGCCGAGATCGTTCGAATAGCACCAGAACCCCTTGCCCATCGCCTCACAGGCGGCGATGAATTTCAGAGTTTTCGACAATCCGCCGAGTGCTGCGAAATTGCAGACGAAGTAATCCGGCGCACCGAGCGCGACTGCCCGTCTGAGATCCGGGATGTGCGTCGAGAACGGAATGCGCGAATGCTGGCGCAGCGCAGCCATCTCCTCGAAGGTCGCGACCGGATCCTCGTAGTTGCGGATGTTGAACGGCTCGATCTCGCGCAGCACCCAGCGCGCTGTGGTCAGCGACCACTGCATGTTGGAATCGAGTTTGATCTGGGCTTTATCGCCAAGCGCCTCGCGCAGCATGCGCACTGTCCTGATCTCGAGCTCGGGATCGCCCATGATCAGCTTGCCCTCGAAAATCGTCGAGCCGTGCTGTTCTCGCATGCCGAGACAGTAGTCGACGATCGCTTCGGCGGTCATCTCGCCGCCGGCTCCGCCGTGAGCGGGGCGAAAGGCGAAATATTCCGAAAACGGAATGTCCTTGCGCACCGCGCCGCCGAGCAGCTTGTAGAGCGGCATGCCGAAGACCTTGCCTCTTATATCCCACAGCGCCAGTTCGACGGCGCCGAACGCCACCGTGGCTGCATTCTCGCCGGTGTTGGCGGTAATCTGCCAGGGCGGCACGCAGCGCGCCTCGCAGTCGGCGATGTCGAGCGGATCGGCGCCAATCAGCGCCGGCGCGATCTCGGCCTTGATCACCTCGCCGAAATGCCACCATGGCGCCTCGCCCAGTCCGACCACGCCTTCGTCCGTCTCGACCTCGATGATCGATTTCGAGGCGCCGCCGTAGAGACCAGCCGTCCACCAGAACGGAGCATCGAGCGGGACGTTGACGTGGGTGACGCGGATGTTGGTGATCTTCATCGGTTCCGTTCTCACTCACACTGGTATTGGCTTAGCGCCCATTCGCCGGTCACCGAGAGCAGGTCCGATATCTTCCAGTCGCCATCGATCTTTTTGAACTTCCATTCCAGCCGGTGCGGATTGCCGGAGACGACAAAAGCGACGACGACCTTGGCCTCGTCGCCCTTGACCGCTTCGATGGTTTTCAGGCTCTTGTCGATCTCCGCCTTGTCGTATTCGGAATTGTCGAGCGCCATGTTGGGATCGAGGCACTCGCCCTGCCCCGATTTCCGCAGCGCATCGCTCTTGTCCAGCACCGACTTTGCCGGGTCGGTGAAATGGCCCCGCTGAGCCGGATCGACCTCGAGCCCGGCATGCTCGTAGAACGGCTTCACCACCGCGGTCGGCGAGCCCGGCTGCACGGCTGCGGCCGGCGCGTTTTCTGCCGGCGGCGAAACTGCCGGCGGAGGTGCCGCACTGTCGGCCGGCGCGTTTGCGGGCGGCGCGCCGAATAGGCCCTGAGCGGCGGCGCTGCTCAATCCGGCCAGCAGGCACGCAGTCGCCAAAATCCAGGGACGGCAGCGAAGCACGGCATCACTCCGGCGACTGTCCGGCCAGGCATTCGAGCGCACTCAGGGTCCAGCCGCTGGTCTTCGAGGTAATGTCGGCGACCTTCCACTGGCCGTCGATCTTCTTCAACGACCAGACCATTTCGCGTTTGGAACCATCGCCTTCCGGAAAAAGGTTGAACGTCGCCGTCACCTCGGCGCTGTCGCCATCCAGCGTTTCGGCCAGCGTCAGCGTCTTGGCCACGGTCTTCTCGTCATAGTCCTGCGCATCGAGACCAGGGGCGAAGTCGATGCAGGGAACTTCATCCGGATGGTTCTTTGCGGCATTGTCGTTCAGTTCGAACAGTTTCGTCACCGGTGCGGTGAAGCGGTCGCGATATTGCGCATCGGCCTCGAATTTGACCGACGGGACATAAAAGAACTTCACGGCGTTGGCAGCAGGGCCGGCAAACGCGGCCGCCGGCACGGCCATCGAAAGCGCGGCAACAAAAAGTGGCAGTTTCATGGGTGTCCCCGATTGTTCACTGACGGAAGCTATCAGTACCACGCATCTTGCCCGTCGGCTTTCTTGCGGTCCATGAAATCCTGCAACGTCTCGTCTGCTGGCAACTCAGGCGTTCAGCCAGACATCCTGGAGATCCATCTCGAAGGTTTGGTGGACACCGTAGTTCTTCACCTTCTCATTCATGTGGCTGAACAGCTTCTGCCAAAACGGCTGAATGATGACGCCCGAATCCTGCAGGATCTGCTCGATGTCCTTCATGACCTCGCGGCGCTTTTCCACGTCGATGAGCGAAAGAGCCTGCTTGAGCTTGGCGTCGAAATCAGGGTTCGAGTAGCCGGTTTCGTTCCAGGCCTCGCCGGTGCGATAGCCGAGCGCCAACACCTGTACGCCAAGCGGGCGCATGTACCAGATGGTCATCGAATAGGGGTATTTCGTCCAGTCGTTCCAGAAGGTCGACCCCGGCAGCACGGTGCGCTTCACCTTGATCCCGGCATCGCGCAACTGGCCGGCAATAGCGTCGCCGGTGTTCTTTTGCCAATCGTCCTCGACGGTGATCAGTTCATGCTCGAAGTCGTCCTGCCCGGCATCGGCCATAAGCTTCCTGGCGCCCGCGGCGTCGCGTGTCTTCTTGGGCAGCGCGTAGTATTCCGGATGAATCGGGCTGACGTGGTGGTTTTCACCAACAGTGCCTCGCCCGGCGTAGCCAAGTTCGAGCACCGCTTTGTTGTCGACGGCCATCTGGAGGGCGTTGCGAACCCGCTTGTCGTCATAGGGCTTGTTCGTGATGTTGGTCCGGGCGACGAGCGTGGTCGCTGTCGCGACCTCCGATTTGACCAGCCCCATCTTGTCGAGGATGTCTATGAAGTCGGCCGGCGTCTCGAAGTTGAGGTCGATTTCGCCGGAGTCGAATGCATTTATCGAGGCGTTGAAATCGGTTCCGTAGTCGATGAATTCGACGCCGTCGAGAAGCGCTTCACCGCCCCACCATTTGCCATTCTCACGACGCTTGACGACCGCTTTCTGGCCGACCGCATAAGACACCAGTTCGAACGGCCCGGTGCCAATCGGCTTCTCAATCGGATTGGCGCCGTCGGCGTCGAAGTTGCGATGGACCACCAGCGCCGGATAGTCGGTGAAGTTCGGGATCAGCGAGATGTCCGGTTCGTTCAGCTTCAGCTTCACCGTGTTGTCGTCGACCTTGGTGATCGCCCCTTCCCTGGCCTTGCCGGTCTTTGCATCGATCAGCGCACCGACGCGCGCGGCCATCGAATTGCCGGCGGCAGCCTTCTCGCACCAGCGCGTCAGATTGTAGGCTACGTCATCGGCGTTGAAAGCATCGCCGTTGTTCCAGGCGATGCCCTTGCGCACATGCAGCACGTATTCGGTGGCGTCGTCGTTGACCTCCCAGCCTTCGAGCAGAACCGGCTCGAATGTGAACTGGCGAGTGTAGCGGACAAGCGGCTCGAGCCAGCAGCGTGAAATGTTCGCAAGTTCCACCCAGTCGTAGGTGCGCGTGTCCTTTTGCGCCTTCACCGACATCGAAACGTGCAGCGTTCCGCCTTTCTTCGGCTCTTCAGCCAAAGCCCGCTCCGGCACGGCAAGTCCAATCATGCCGTAGGCAAGGGCCGTTGATGCGCCGAAAGCGCTTGCCAGGGCCAGAAACTCCCGCCGGTCGACGCGACCGGCGCGCGCCTCGCTGGCCATTGCTTCGATGGCGCTCGGTACGCGATCGCCGTTGCTTCTGAAGAGTGTCATTTTTTCCTCCCTTATGGTTCGCATCGGGTCTTCGCCCGTGATCAACTAACGCTGTCCGGCAGTTTCTCCTCGCGCCGCGCAATCAAATCTTTGAGACCATCGGCGATGCCCTCATCGAGCTTCGGCTCCTCATAATCGGCGAGCATGTTGCGCGCTTTCTCGCGGCCGCGGGTGTCGTGGTCCTTTGCTCCTTCCGCCTTCCACTGTTCGAACGAATTGAAGTCCATGATGCTCGGTATGAAGAAGGCGGACTCGAAATGTTCAAGCGTGTGCTGGGTGCCGAGGAAATGGCCCTGTGGTCCGACCTCGCGGATAGCCGCCATAGCCTCCTTGAAATCGTCGAATGGCAGCCCGCCAGCATATTTGTACCAGCCGACAAGCTGCTCGCAGTCGGTGGCAAATTTCGAATAGCCGCAGGTCAGGCCGGCCTCGAGCCAACCGGCAGAGTGCCAGATGTAGTTGGCGCCGGCAAGGATGGCGGCATGCATCAGCATGTTCGCCTCGTAGCCCGCCTGGGCGTCGTTCAGCTTCGAGCCGACATGGAAACCGGACGTGCGCCACGGCAGACGATACTTCCGCGCCAGCGCGCCCATGAGATACATCATCTGGGCCGCCTCCGGCGTGCCGCCCATGGGAGCGCCGGTCTTCATGTCGACCGTCACCATGAACTGTCCGTAGATCTGCGGCGAACCCGGACGCAGGAGCTGTGTGAACGCGACGCCCGCCAGCGCTTCGGCATTGACCTGCGCGACCGCACCGACGGCAGAGGCCGAAGTCGAGGCGCCGCAAAGGGCGAAGGGGGCGAGGATCAGCGGCTGGTTGTGGCGCGCATAGACTTTCATCGCGTCCAGCATGGTGGCGTCCCACACCAGCGGCGAATTGCAGTTGGTGATCGACACCAGGACCGGGTTGTCGCGGACATAGTCCTCGCCGAACACGATGCCTGCCATCGCCATCGTGTCTTCGGCTCGATCCCTGGAGGTCACGATGCCCATGAACGGCTTGTCGGAGTGCTTCAGCGCCGAATGGATGATGTGGAGATGACGTTTCGGCACCGCGATTTCCATCGGCTCGCAGATGATCGAGCTCGACGAGTGCAGCGCCGGCGCCATGTAGGCGAGCTTGTGGAAATTGTTGAGGTCGGCGAGTGTGCCGTAGCGCCTGTTGTTGTCGAGGTCGCGCACGTAAGGCGCCCCGTACATCGGCACGAAGATGGAGTTGTTTCCACCCACACGTACGGAACGCTGGGGATTCCTCGCATTGAGCGTGAACTCCGACGGGACCTTCGAGATGAGCTCCATCAGCAGAGCGCGGTCGATCCGGACCCTTGTCTCCGAGACATCGGCGCCCGCCGCCTTCCACATTGCGATCGCCTCGTCGTCGCGGAACTCGCATCCGACTTCTTCGAGGATGGAGAGCGACTCCTGGTGGATCAGCTCAACCGCCTCGTCCGGGACCATCTGATAGACGGGAATCTGACGGACCAGGGTTGGAAACGACGCTATGGGTGCGCCCCGCAGCGCCTTGCGCCCCAGGCGGCCGCCGCTGCGGCGGTTGGTGTGTTCGCTCACTTCAACGGCCGGTGCGTTCATGAAGGCTCCATCTTCCTGTCTCGACCAATCTAGCCAGACAAAATGCGGCTGTGACGCTGGAAAATCCTGATCTCTTGTATAAGCTCAGCTTATGCGAAGCTTGCGCCACCTGCTGCCGTCGGCCGGCAGCCTGATCGTTTTCGAGGCCGCCGGGCGGCTGTCGAGCTTTACCGCCGCCGGGCGCGAGCTCGGCATGACGCAGGCTGCCGTCTCCTATGCGATCCGTGGGCTCGAAGAGCAGCTCGGCGCCAAACTCTTCCAGCGCCGCCACCGGCAAGTCAGCCTGACCGAGGCCGGCGACCGCTTCCATGCCGACGTCTCGCTCGGCCTGTCGCACATTCGCAAGTCGGCGGAGGATCTGCGCCAGATCGCCGTCGGCGCGCATGTGACACTCGCCGCCTCGACCGCCTTTGCCTCGTTCTGGATGATGCCGCGCCTGCAGCAGTTTCGCGACGAATTGCCGGGCATCGACCTGCGCATCCAGACCGCCGACCGCGATCTCGACATCATCGCCGAAGACATCCCGCTCGGCGTCCGCGGCGGCGAGCCCAGGGAATGGACGGATTATCATTCGCTGCCGCTGGCCGATGAGGTGATATTCCCCGTTGCCGGCGTTAGTTATGTGGCACGGTTCGGGCTGCCGGAGCGTGTCGCGGACCTTCAATCGCACCGCCTTATTCATCTTGAAGAGCCGTTTCGCGAGGCCGCGAGCTGGGACGAATGGTTCGCCTCAGCCGGTGTCGACATCGCCGATGCCGGACGCGGCTTGCGCATCAACGACTATGCGCTGGTGATCCAGGCCGTCATGGAAGGACAAGGCATCGCGCTCGGCTGGGGTCACCTCGCGGAGCGGCTGCTGGCATCAGGGCTGCTGGTGCGCGTCACCGGCCACACGATGACGACCGGCAAGGGCTTTCATGTCATCTGGTCGAGGAACCGCGAACTCAGCGACAACGCCCGCAAGGTGCGGGACTGGCTGGCGGCGCAGGCGTGAGGCCGATAAACGCCCGGTCAAACGGTCACGACGATCTTGCCGAACTGTTCGTTCGATTCGAGATAGCGGTGCGCCTCGACGATCTGGTCGAACGGAAAGGTTCTGGCGATTGCCGGCTTCAGCGAACCCGAGCTCAGTCCGTCGAGGATGAACGCCTTGGCGGCCTGCAGCCGGACCGGATCGCGCACGATCTCATGGACGAGATAACCGCGCAGCGTCAGTGTCTTTGCCAGCACTGCAGGTAGCGGAAAGGGTGTCGGGTCGAGGCTCAAGCCGCCATATTCGATGAGAATGCCGCCCGGTGCCATCGCTGCCGTCAGAGGCTTGAAAATCGGGCCGCTGACGGCATCGAACACCACGCGCACGCCGTCCGGGCCGGCGATTCGCTTCAGCCTGGCTTCCAGGTCCTCCTCTGCCGAGGCGATGACGTGGGCCGCGCCGAACTCAAGCAAAGCCCGCTTCTTGGCGGACGTCCGTGTGACCGCGATCGGGGTCGCGCCAATCATGTTGGCGATCTGGATCGCGGCAAGTCCGACGCTGCTCGAGGCCGCGGTAATGACAACAAAGTCCTCGCTTTGGAGGTTGGCAATGTCGATCAGCGCACCGTAGGCGGTGAGATATTGCATCCACGCTGCGGCGGCTTCTTCCCAGCTCAGCGATGGTGGATGCTTGACGACGAGCTCGGCCGGATATGTGGCAATCTCACCATAGGCAGGCCAGCGGGCCATCGATAATGGCGGCACGATGCTGACGGCATCGCCAGGCGCAAACCCGTCCACGCCTTCGCCGACCATCTCGACTATACCCGCGGCCTCGAGCCCAAGACCGGAAGGCAACGGCGCGGTCTGGATGTAGGTCCCCGAACGCAGCAGCGCCTCGGCGCGGTTTATACCCAACGCCTTGACGCGGATCTGAATCTCACCGCTCGCGGGCGCAGGCGTGTCAACATTCTCGATGCGCAGGACCTCGGGACCACCGAGTTCATGAAAGCGAACGACACGTGCCATCGGTCAAAACTCCAAAATATTTGAACTGAATCAGCTATGCCAGCGCTCATCAGGCGGATAAATAGCCACTTGAGTAGATCAGCAGAAACTGTAGGTTTTGAATATGGATCGCCTTACGAGCATGGCCGTGTTCGTCAAAGCCGTCGACCTGGGCTCGTTCGCAGCCGCTGCGGCGGCTCTCGATCTGTCCGGGCCGATGGTCGGCAAGCATGTCCGGTTTCTCGAGGAGCGTCTGAGCGTGCGCCTCATCAACCGGACCACGCGCCGCCAAAGCCTGACCGATTTCGGGCGCGCCTATTATGAACGCTGCCGGCTGGTGCTTGCCGAAGCGGAGGCCGCGGATGCACTCGCCGCCGACCAGCTTGCCGAACCGCGCGGAAAGCTGCGTGTCCTGATGCCGGTGCATTTCGGCCGGCGCTGCGTTGCCCCGATCCTGTTCGGGCTTGCGCAGCAATATCCGGCACTGGAACTTGACCTGTCGTTCAGTGATGCCATCGCCGACCTCGCCGAGGACGGCTGCGATCTTGCCATTAGAACCGGCGACCTGGAGGACCAGGCCGGGGTGATGGCGCTTCGCATCGCGCGCCAGCACATGGTCGTCTGCGCGTCGCCGCCCTATCTCGACCGGCACGGCCAGCCGCAGGAAATAGATGACCTCGGCAGCCATCACGCGATCATCTACCGCCGTTCCGGGCGTGCCGTTCAGCCGTGGCTGTTTCCGCGCAACGGCCACCCCGCGATTGAGGTCAGGCCAGTCAGCAGATTGCGGCTCGACGACCTCGATGCCATCGCCGATGCCGCGGCCGCCGGCATGGGGCTCGCCTGGCTGCCATACTGGCTGGTTCGCCAGCGCATCCAGGTGGGCGCGCTTGTCCTGCTATTGCCGGAACAATCCCGGTTTCTCTACGACGTTCATGCCCTTTGGTTGCAGACGCCTCATCTGCCGATGAAAGTCCGCCTTGCCGTCGATGCACTGGCGGCAGCGCTGCCCAAGCTCATGAGTTGAAGTGCACGAGCGGCCAGTCGCGATCAGCTGCGTGGATTTCCTCAATTCCGCCCTCCCGCATCGACCACGAATCCGCCTATAGTGCCCCATGCCGATCCGCCAGCTTTCCGAAACGATGATCAACCAGATCGCCGCCGGCGAAGTCATCGAGCGTCCGGCAAGCGTGGTCAAGGAACTGGTCGAGAACGCGCTCGATGCCGGTGCTGCGAGAGTCGAGATCGTCACCGCCGGCGGCGGGCTGAACCTGATCCGCGTCAGTGACGACGGCTCGGGCATTCCGGAAAAGGAACTGGCGCTGGCGATTGCGCGCCATTGCACCTCCAAGCTCGCCGACGACATTCACGACATCCGCTCGCTCGGCTTTCGCGGCGAGGCTTTGCCCTCGATCGGCTCGGTGGCGCGGCTGTCGATCCGCTCGCGCACCGCGTCCAGTGAAAACGCCGCCGAGATCGGCATCGACGGCGGCCGCGTCTCCGCGGTCAGGCCGGCGGCGGCCAATCGCGGAACCACGGTCGAGGTGCGCGACCTGTTCTTCGCCACGCCCGCAAGGCTCAAATTCATGAAGGGCGAGCGCGCCGAAAGCACGGCCATCGGCGACGTGGTCAAGCGCATCGCCATCGCCTTTCCCGCCGTGCGCTTCACCCTGGCCGGCCCGGACCGCTCGACGCTGGAACTGCCGGCGACCGACGACAGCCCGGAAGGCCGGCTGCGCCGGGTGGCGCAGGTGATGGGCGCCGACTTTCCGGACAATGCGATCGCCATCGACGCGATGCGGGACGGCGTGCATCTCGCCGGCCATGTCTCGGTCCCCTCCTTCACCCGCGCCAACGCGCTGCAGCAATACGCCTATGTCAACGGCCGTCCGGTGCGTGACAAACTGATCGCCGGCGCCATTCGTGGCGCCTTCGCCGACGTGCTGCCGCGCGACCGCCATGCCGTCACCGTGCTGTTCCTGACGCTCGATCCGGCGATCGTCGACGTCAACGTCCATCCGGCCAAGGCAGACGTGCGCTTCCGCGACCCGGGGCTGGTGCGCGGGCTGATCGTCGGCGCCATTCGCGAAGCGCTGGCCAATGCCGGCATCCGCCCCGCCACCACCGGGGCCGCCGGCATGATGGCGGCGTTCCGGCCAGGCGCCGCATCCTATGCGCATGGCGGCCCGGCCAACGGTCACCGCAGCTACGAGGCCGCCTATCGGGCATCGGGCTTTGCCGGGTTCGATCCTGGCCGTTCGCCACAGCGGCCGCTCGATATGGGCGACGGGTTCGGCGAGGACGAGCAGGCGGCCTTCGACGCCGGGCCGCTGCACAGCGCCGATGCGCGCGCCGGGCAAAACGAAGCGGCGGAAACGCTGCTCGGCACGGCGCTGGGCGCCGCGCGCGCGCAAGTGCATGAGAATTATATCGTCGCCCAGACCAGGGATTCGCTGGTCATCGTCGACCAGCACGCGGCGCATGAGCGGCTGGTCTACGAGGCCTTGAAGAACGCCCTCCACTCACGCGCGGTGCCGTCGCAGATGCTGCTGTTGCCCGAGATTGTCGATCTGTCGGAAGAGGATGCCGAGCGGCTTGCCAGGCATTCCGAGACGCTGGCCCGCTTCGGCCTCGGCATCGAGCGCTTCGGCCCCGGTGCCGTCGCGGTGCGCGAGACGCCATCGATGCTCGGGGAGACCAACGTCCAGCAGCTGGTGCGCGATCTCGCCGACGAGATCGCGGACAACGACACGGTCGACACGCTGAAGGAGCGGCTGGACAGAATAGCCGCGACCATGGCCTGCCACGGCTCGGTACGTTCCGGCCGCCTGCTCAAACCGGAAGAGATGAACGCGCTGCTGCGCCAGATGGAGGCGACGCCCGGCTCCGGCACCTGCAACCACGGCCGCCCGACCTATATCGAACTCAAGCTGGCGGATATCGAGAGATTGTTCGGGCGGCGATAAGAAACTCGCAGGGCGCAGCCCCCACCCGGACCTTCGGTCCGACCTCCCCACAAGGGGGAGGTAGGGAGCCCTACCCGCCGACGCCTCGCGAGGAGCTTACCCTCCCCCTTGTGGGGAGAGTCGCTGCGAAGCAGCGGGGTGGGGGGTACGAAAAGAGCCGCTGTACAGCGGCTCTTTTCGAGTCAGGCACAGCCCCAAACCCTTTGCTCACCTCTTCAAATTCACCACGATGACGCCGCCCAGCGCCAGCGCGCCGCCGAAGATGCCAAGCAGCGTCGGCACCTCGCCCAGCCAGAAGAAGCCGATCAGCGTCGCCATCGGCGACACCAGATAGAGGAAGTTCGAGGCACGCGCCGCGGGCAGGCGGGAAAGCGCTGTTGCCCAGGCAGCGTAGGCGATCAGGCTGGGTACGATGCCGAGAAAGATGACGGCGCCGAGCCCGGCGGTGTCGGCGACCGCCGCCTGCGCCAGACCGCTCGGCAGGAACGGCGACAGGCAGAGCGCGCCAAGCACCATGTTCGAGGCCGAGATCGTCAGCGGGTGATGGCGGGCAAACAGCGGCTTCTGGACGATGGTGTTGACGGCCGAGCACAGCGCCGAGCCGAGGACAAGCAGCGCACCGCTGTTGAAATGCAGCCCTTGCCCCTCGCCCATGGCGATGATCCCGATACCGGCGAAGGACAGGAATGTGCCGGCCCAGGCCAGGCCCGAGAAGCGTTCGCCGAGCAGCGCCATGGCCATGATGGCGGTGAAGATCGGGCTGACATTGATGATGAAGCCGGCCGCACCGGCCGAAACGGTCAGCTCGCCGAAATTGAGCATCACGGTGTAGAGTGCGACGAAGACGGCACCACCGAAGACAAAGCGCCAGAGTTCATCGAGCCTGGGCAGTGCCGGCCGCTTGACCGCGAGGAAGATCGCCGCCGGAACCGCGGCGATGGCAAAACGCAGCGCGCCAAGTTCCAGCGGCCCGAAGGCGGCAAGGCCGGCGCGGATCGCCGGAAAGGCGGAGGCCCAGCCGACCACCGTCAGCGCCACCGCGATGGCAGCCGTGGCATCCATGCGCTGTGTCGTATTCAACGTGCCGGTGTAAGCGCTCATCTGGGTGTCCTCGCGATCCAATGCCATGAAGTAGAGAAACGCTATTGCGGGTCGGTTGACAAACGAACAAATCGAGGATCACCTGTGACTATGGATCACAGCTTAGACCCGATGCTGCCGCTCGAAACGCTGCGCGCCTTCGACGCCGCGGCTCGGACCGGCAGCTTTTCGGCGGCGGCCGAGAAGCTCAACATCACTCACGGCGCCGTCAGCCGGCAGATCGCCAAGCTCGAGGGTTGGCTCGGGCTGAAAGTCTTCGATCGCGGCGCGCGCGGCGTCTCGCTGACCGTCGAAGGCAACCGCCTGCATCTACGCACCACCGAAGCCTTTGCCCTGATCGCCAGCAATTCGGATCGCTGGGTCGAGCCGCGCGGCACGGCGGTGGTGCGGCTGACCTCGATCCCTTCGGTCAGCGGGCTGTGGCTGATGCCGCGCATGGCGGCGCTGGAGAACCACCCGTCCAAGCTGCGTATCGTGCTCGACGTCGACATCCGCCAGGGCGATCTTGCCGACGAGGGCATCGACCTGTCGATCCGCTGCGGGCGCGGCCGCATTCCGGGCCGGATCTCGGTGCAGCTTTTCGAAGAATATGTGTTCCCGGTCGCCTCGCCGGGACTGGCCAGGGAGATCGGCCGCGGAGATCCTGCCCGGCTGCTCGAATTTCCGGTGATCAATGATTCCGACGCTTCGGCGTGGCGCGCCTGGTTTGCGGCGCAGGAGATGGACTATCGGCCGCGGCCGCACGACCGCCGTTTCGAGGACTACAACCTCGTGCTCGACGCCGCCGCGCACGGGCTCGGTATTGCGCTGGCACGTCCGCCGTTGACGGTGGACCAATTGAAATCGGGCCGCATCGTCGCCGTAGACGAGCGCAGTGCGCTAAGCCCGATATCCTACTGGCTCGACCGGCCGCTGGGGCGCCCGCGCGCCGCCGCCGCCGAGCTTGCCCGGCGCATCGCCGTCCAGGCAGGGCTGCCAGCGGAGAAGATCGAAGCGTTCCTTGAGGTAGAGAGCTAGGAGCGACGGACAAGCGCTGATCTCCCCCCTTGTGGGGGAGATCGGCCGTCATCAACGTCAAGCTTGACCTCGCCGCAATTTGTGGCGATGACATCGTCATGAATTTCGGCACCACCCCATGATGAACCGTTTCGAAGGACCCGGCGGCAAGGAAGCCCGCATCCGCTATCTCGACGGCGACTTCCAGGTGACCAGCCCCGGCGCCTTCGTGCGCTGCGCGGTGACCGGCGAGAGCATCCCGCTCGACGAGCTCAAATACTGGAGTGTCGCCAGGCAGGAACCCTATGTGAACGCCGCCGCCTCGCTGCGCCGCGAGATCGAAGCGCATCCGGAACTGCGCCGCCGACGCTAGTCCAGCGCAAATGGAAGCCGCCCCGTTGCGATCCTGCGCCCTCTGCCGCGGCGTCAGGCCGGCAACACCGAAACCTTAGAGGCTATCTTGAAATAAAAAACCCGCCTCGAGGGCGGGTCACCGGCGAATCATCACCATACCCAAATTACTAGCATAGCTGCCGGCACAAAGCAAGAACAAAATACGTTCGACCGGCGGAAAGCTGCAAATTCCAGTCCCGCATTGCCTCGGTGCTCAAGCTTCTGGTCAGCCTTTAAGCCGGCGCTGCCGCCAGGCGTCCAGCGTCTCGTCGATGATGCGTTGCGGCACATGGTCGAGCTCGAAGACGGTGTCGATCTCCAGCACATCGAGCCCGTCGAGGAATTCCGGCGGCGCCGCGCCGTGACGCAGGCGGGCAGCGTCCTTGGCGGTGGTAATGAGGCCAAGCCCGGCTTTACGCGCCGTCGCCGCCAATTCGGCAAGTTCGTCCTCCCCATAGAAATGATGGTCAGGAAACGATTTGGTCAGCGCAAGCTCGCCGCCGGCCTCGCGGACAGTGTCGAAAAACCTGTCGGGATGGCCAATGCCGGCGAACGCCAGGAAACGCCTGCCGGCCAGCGTCACCTTGCTGCTCGGGGCAGTGTGCGCCTCGAAGATCGGCCTGCCGGCGCGCGCTGCCTGGCGCACGACCGTGTCGGCCGCGGTGCCCTCGCCCATCTTCAGCAAGGCGCTGGTGAAGACCAATTGGTCGACGATCTTTGCCCGCAGCGGCCCGCCGGGGATGACGCGGCCATTGCCGATGCCATGTCGCGCGTCGACGACGACGAGCGCATAGTCGATGTGGATGCGCGCGCTCTGAAAACCGTCATCCATGATCAGGAAATCGCAGCCGAGCTTCTCCAGCAGAAGCCTGGCGCCGGCGGCCCGGTTCGGCGTCACCGCGACCGGGGCGTGTTCGGCCAGAAGCAGCGGCTCGTCGCCGACATGCTTGGCGGCATCGTGGTGCGGATCGACGATATGCGGCTGCGCGAAGGAGCCGCCATGGCCACGCGACAGGAAACCCGGATTAAGCTGCATGCGCCTGGCCTGCTCGGCCAGCGCGATCGCCACCGGCGTCTTGCCGGTGCCGCCGACGGTGAAGTTGCCGACGCAGAGCACCGGCGCCTCGACCTTTTCACGCGGCGCGTGCCGCATGCGGCGACCGGCGACAAGCGCATAGACGGCGGAGAGCGGCGACAGCGCCGTGACCCGCCAGTCCGGCTCTTCCCACCAGAAGGGCGGCGCTTCCGAGGTCACGTCAGCGCCCGTTCGCGCCCTTCAGGCGCGACTTGACGACCAGCGGCTGGATATAGGGCTCGAGCGACCTGAGCGTATGCGCCAGCGCACCGCGCATCTCGTCGACCGTCGCCGCACCCGCCGCCATCATCTCATGGCGGGCCGCCTCGTTGGTCAAAAGGAAATTAACGGCGCCGGCCAGCATATCGCGGTCGCGCACCAGCTTGGCGCCGCCGCTATCGAGCAGGCGCTGATAGGCCTCGCGAAAATTCTGGACGTTGCGGCCGGCAAGCACCGCTGTCTCCAGCATGGCTGGTTCCAGCGGGTTCTGGCCGCCCTCGGAAGTCAGCGAACGGCCGACAAAGGCAATTTCCGTCAGCCTCAGATAAAGCCCCATCTCGCCGATCGTGTCGCCGAGCAGAATATCGGTGTCGGCGGTGATCCTGTCGCCCTTGCTGCGCTGCGCCAGCTTCAGGCCCATGCCGGAAATCTGGGCGGCCAGCTGCCCGGCGCGATCGGGATGGCGCGGCACGATGATCGTTAAAAGCCCGTGGTGGCGCTTGTGCAGCATGGCGTGAACTTCGGCGGCGACCGCCTCTTCGCCGTCATGGGTCGAGATCGCCGCCCAGGTCGGGCGGCCGCCGATCTGGCGTTTCAGCGCCGCCAGTGCCCGCTCGTCGGCCGGCGGCGGCGCGGTGTCGACCTTGAGATTGCCGGATACAGTGACCGGCCGGGCGCCGAGCGAAAGGAAGCGCTCGCCATCGAGATCCGACTGGGCGACGACATGGGCGAGATTTTCGAACAATGCTTCGGCAATGTTGGCGCGCTTCTTCCAGGACTTGAAAGAGCGGTCGGACAGCCTGCCGTTGACCAGAACCTGCGGCACGCGGCGGGCGCCGAGTTCCAGGATGGTCATCGGCCAGATCTCCGATTCGGCGATGATCGCCAGGTCCGGCTGCCAATGATCGAGGAAGCGACTGACCGCCGGCTTGAGGTCGAGCGGCACATATTGGTGGATGATGCGGTCGCCCAGCCGTTCTTCGGCGACCTGCGCCGAGGTGACCGTGCCCGTCGTCAGCACGATGTTGACGCCGTAATCGAGAATGCTCTCGACCAGCGGCACGACGGCGATGGTCTCGCCGACGCTGGCTGCATGGATCCAGATCACCGGGCCTTCGGGGCGCTCGCGTCCAGCGACGCCGTAGCGTTCGCGCCGGCGAATGCGATCCTCCTTGCCTCTGGAAGTGCGCCAGGCGACATAAGGCCCGGCCAACGGGTAGGCGGCGGCCCCCGCGAAACGGTATGCGGTCAGGAAGGCGCGCGCCCAGCGCACACTCATTTCGAACCGTCCACAAGGCGATAGGCCTCGGCGGTCGCGGCATTAAGCGAGGCCGTGACCTCCTGGCGCTTGCGTTCCATTTCGGCGGCGTCGGCGTTGGCCGGCACGAAGACAGGCGTGCCGACGACGATCGAGGAGCGGCCGAAGGGCAGGTTGATCGTCGTCTTGTCCCAGCTGCCCTCGATCACCTTGCGGCGGCTGGTGGCTATCGCGGCAGGCAGGATCGGCCGGCCGGACAGCCGCGCCAGAAGGACGACGCCGAGCCCCGCATCGCGCGGCGTGCCGTGGGGAATATCAGCAATCATGGCGACATTCTTGCCGGTGGCGAGCGACTTTTTGAGGGCGATGAGCGCCTTGGCCCCGCCCTTGTCGAGATGCCTTGCGCTTTCGCGCCCGCCAGAGCCGCGCACCGCCTCGATGCCGAATTTCTCGACCATCAGCGCGTTGAGCTCGGCATCGGCGCTGCGCGATACCATGGCAACCAGCGGCCGTCCCTTGGGATAGTAGGCCGGGGTCAGCAGGTGCTGGCCGTGCCAGAGCGCGATGATGCCAGGCTCGAGCTGCGCATAGGCGCCGCCGGAAAACTTGGCCGATCCGTCAACCATGCGGTTGGTCAAGCGGACAAGGCGGACGAAATACGCAAACAGCGCGGCAAGCGCATTCTTGACGAATCGCGACTGCGCCAGCGGTTCGCGGATCTTGCGCCAGAACGTCTTCGGCTTGCGACGTCTGACCGCCGACCGCGGGGCTGATCGCTTGACCGCTTCATGGTTCATCGATGTCAACCGACAGCCTTGTTTTCGGGGTCGAGGAGGCGGTGCAGGTGAACGACGAAATAGCGCATATGGGCATTGTCGACGCTAGCTTGCGCCTTGGCCTTCCAGACGGCGTGCGCCGATTGGTAATCCGGATAAATGCCGACAATATCGAGCGCGTCGAGATCGCGGAATTCGGTGCCGCCCAGCTTCTTGAGTTCGCCGCCGAACACCAGGTGCAAAAGCTGCTTCTTTCCGTCTTCAGCGGCCATGTCGATCCTTCACATATCGTGAGTTTGGGACAGGTCTAGACCAAAGCCGCCGACTTTGGAACTATTGATAGTGGTCAATTGTCAGCCCGGCGATGACGCCGGCGAGCACGGCGAGGAGTTCGCCGCTGCCGGCGGCGAGCGGTCCGTGACGGATCACTTCGCCGGCATAGAGCGGCGCGCGGCCATGCCGATCGAGCAAGGCGCCGCCTGCCTCGCGCAGGATGAGATCGGCCGCGGCGATGTCCCAGTCATGTGCGTTGGCCTTGACGAAGGTGGCATCGAGCTGGCCGCCGGCGATCATCGCCAGCCGGTAGGCGAGCGAAGGAATATAGGGCACGCGCTTCAGCCGTTTGTGCCATTTCGCCGGCATCAGGTCGATCATCGCCTTCGGTCCGGCGATTTCGGCCGTTTCCGCCGGCGGACGCACGCTGATGCGCCTGCCGTTCAGGAACGCGCCCACGCCCGGCAGCGCCCAATAGATTTCGCCCTTCGCCGGGCAGTCGAGTACGCCGGCAAGCGTTCGGCCGTTCTCGACCACAGCGACGCTGACGCACCATGTGGGCAGGCCCTCGAGGAAGCCGCGCGTGCCGTCGATCGGATCGACGACGAAGGTGCGGCGCGCGACAAGCCTTACCGGGTCGTCGACGGTTTCCTCCGACAGCCAGCCATAATCCGGCCGGGCCGCCAGCAAGGTCTCGCGCAGATATTTGTCGGCGGCGTGATCGGCTTCGCTGACCGGCGAGGTGCCGCCCTTCATCCACACTTGCGGATTGTTGTTGAAGTATTGCATGGCGATGAGCCCCGCCTCGCGGGCGGCATCGCGCAACAGCTGCAGGTCTTCAGTAGCGCCGGCTGAGACGGCCGGGTCAAGCTCCGGCAAGGGTCATTCCTTCGATCAAAAGCGTGGGCGCGGCGGTGCCGAAATTGCGGTCGAGATCGCTCGCCGGAACCATGTTGAGGAACATCGTCTTCAGATTGGAGGCGATGGTCACCTCGGCGACGGGATAGGCCAGCTCGCCATTTTCGATCCAGAAGCCGGAAGCGCCGCGGCTATATTCGCCGGTCACCATGTCGACGCCCTGGCCGAACACTTCGGTGACGTAGAAGCCGGTCTTGAGCGACTTGATCAGCTCTTCCGGCGTATTTTCCCCGGGCTCGATGGCGAGATTGGTCGACGACGGCGAGACCGACGAGCCGCTGCGCGAGCCGCGCCCATTGGTGACGAGGCCAAGTTCCCGAGCCGCCGAAGTCGACAGGAACCAGTGGTTGAGCACGCCCTTGTCGACCATGAACAGTTTTTCGCCCTCGACGCCTTCGCCGTCGAACGGGCGCGAGGCCTGTCCACGGCGCCGGAGCGGCTCGTCGGTGACGGTGATTGCGGCCGAAGCCACCTTCTTGCCCATCATGTCGCGGAGAAAGCTGGTCTTGCGCGCCACCGCGGCGCCATTGATGGCACCGGCAAGGTGGCCGGCAATGCCGCGCGCCACACGCGGATCGAACACCACGTCGACAGGCCCGGTCGCCGCCTTGCGCGCGCCAATGCGGCGTACAGCGCGCTCACCGGCCTTGCGGCCGATGTCTTCCGGCGCGTCGAGATCGGAAAAATGCTGGCGCGAGGAGAATTCGTAGTCGCGCTCCATGCCGGTGCCCTCGCCGGCGATCACGCTGGTCGAGCGCGAAAAACGCGAGGCGACGTAGTGGCCGACGAAGCCGTGCGAGGTGGCGAGCACCAGGCCGCCAAGCCCGGCACTGGCGCCACTGCCGGCCGAATTGGTGACGCCCTTGACGGCAAGCGCCGCCGCTTCGGCGGCAAGCGCTGCTTCCTTCAACTGGTCCGCCGACACCTCGGTGGCGTCGAACAGATCGAGGTCGCGCGGTTTCTTGACCAGCAAGGCCGGGTCGGCGAGGCCCTGATAGGGATCCTCGGGGGACACCTTGGCCATGGCGACCGCGCGCTCGGCCAGCATATTGGGGTCGGATGCCGCTGTTGCCGAAACGCTGGCTACCCGCTTGCCGACGAAGACGCGCAGCGAGACGTCCTCGCTCTCGGACGCCTCTGTGCCTTCGACCTTGCCAAGCCGCACCGACACGCCGGTCGAGCGGCCGCGTACCGCAACGGCATCGGCGGCATCGGCGCCGGCCCGTTTGGCAGCCTCGACCAGGGCCGCGACGCGATCGGTCAGTTTCGCTGCGTCGAGCGTATCGGTCATGCGCATGATCCTGTTATTTCCGGCCGGCTGAAGGGCAGCCGCTGCTGCACCATCTATTGTCCCGATGCCGCTTCTGCAATGGGAGAAGCGGACAATCAGGAGGCATCTAGCCCCAGGTCGGCGCGACCGACCCAGAGATGGTGCGTCCTTCCAGACGCACAAAGGACGGCTTAGATCCGAGGTGGCCGTGACCGAAAGCCGCGACGGCGGCACCGCTGCCGGCGACGAGTCGAAGATGCGGCGTGTGCGACCGTCAGCCTGTAGAGTTGGGATCGGCTGGATCCACCCACGGGCGGCCCAACCGTGTCACCATCGCCGCGTACCCGACGGCACCTGCCGCCCAAAGGAAGATGCCAAGCTCTTTGACAGCGTCTTCCGCGATGTCGACCGCCGAACCCGGGCTAGGAAACAGCTCTCCCAGCTGGTCGATCGCTGCTGACATCGCGAGTAGGAAGCCTGCGGCCACAAATACGATCGAGCCGTCGAATGTCTTCCGTCGCAGCCGAAAGAACCAGAACAACCCGGCGACGGCGTAGGCAATCATCGTAACAATCTCTGGTATCGCGACAAACGGCAGCACGTCCTCATGGATCAACAACAGGTCATCGAGGCCCATGACCAAGGTAAGGCCGCCGAGAAACGTGCAATCCCATCGGTGCGTGAGCAGACCGGCAAACAGGGTCGCTGCGCCGGTGCCGATCCACAGTGAAGCACCTAGGGACGAAATCCACCCCGTATAGAAGCCGACATCCGCGGCTGCAGATGGATCTCGATAGAAGATTGTAGCGTCCAGACCAAGAGTTTGCGCGACGAACAGCGCGGCCAAGAGCATCACAACATTAATCGCCACGGCCGCAAGTATGACCAGGCGCCAGGACATTGTCCATTCGCTGCTATGTTTTGCGTTCAGCGCGTTTTTGTCTGGCATCGTGCCGAAGGCCATTCTGAGTACGACGGCCGATAGCTCCGCGGCGCCGAGAACCCCGCCAGCACTATGCCGGCCCACCATGATCGTGGCAACACACGGAACGGTTGCAGCGTCTCGCACATGACGAGGTCGTCGCGGTGCAGTTCCTGGCCAGCGCCAACCAACGCACCATGCCGCTCGAAATGTTCATCGGCTTGCGCGAAAAGCTCTCCCCGGCAATAGCGCCGCCGCCACGCTGATGATGGGGCTGTCGATAATCCTCCTGGTCGTCGCCAATCTTCTGGCTCGACGGAGCCGGCGGCGGCCTGGACCGACCATCTAATGCTGGCTTTCAAGCCCGGCGAGATCGGCTTGTCCAACCTTCCTCAGGGACCAGCCACCGGCGTCCAGATCACGTCGTCGATCCTGAGCGCGCCGGTGGCGAGCATCACCAGCCGGTCGAAGCCTAGCGCCGCGCCGCTCGCCTGCGGCATGATGGCGAGCGCGGCGAGGAAATCCTCGTCGATCGGGTAGCGTTCGCCATAGACGCGCTGCTTCTCATCCATTTCGGCGGCAAAGCGCCGGCGCTGCTCGGCCGGATCGGTCAATTCGCCAAAGGCGTTGGCGAGCTCGACGCCGCAGCAATAGAGCTCGAAGCGCTCGGCGGTGCGTGGATCGTCGGCGCTCGGCCGGGCCAATGCCGCCTCCGAGATCGGATATCCGAAAAGAATGGTAGCGCGCCCCTGCCCCAGCGCTGGCTCGATTTTTTCGACCATCACCCGGCTAAACAGGTCGGCCCAATTGTCGTCGGGCGCGGTCCGCAATCCGGCCTGGACCAGGGCGGCATGCAACCCCGCGCGGTCGGTGCTGCCATCGGCTGCAACCGTCGCCAGCAGATCGATGCCGGCATGGCGCATGAAGGCTTCGGCGACGCTCAACCGTTCCGGCCCGGCGAACGGATCGGCCTCGCGGCCGCGGAAGCTAAAACGCTTCGCTCCGGCCCGTTCGGCCGCCAGCGCTACGAGCTCGGCGCAATCGCGCATCAGGCTCTCATAGGTCTCGCCGACACGGTACCATTCGAGCATGGTGAACTCAGGATGGTGCAAGGGGCCGCGCTCGCGGTTGCGCCAGACAGCCCCGAGGCTGAAGATGCGCTCCTCGCCGGCGGCAAGCAGCTTCTTGCAGGCGAATTCCGGCGACGTGTGGAGGTAGAGCGGCTGGCGCTGCCCGTCCGGCCCGATCGCCTCGGTGGCAAAGGCCGACAGGTGCGCTTCATTGCCGGGCGAGACCTGCAGGGCCGATGTATCCACCTCGACGAAGTCGCGGCGGGCGAACCAGTCGCGCATCCCGGCGGCAATGGCATTGCGCAGGATTAGCCGCGGCCGGCGGTCGGCGTGGACATGCGGCGTCCACCACGGCGAGGCGGCGGTCATCGGCTTCAGGGGAGTTGCACAGAGGGCTGGCGATTGCGGCCAAGATGCGCTAGGCCGCACGCAACGGCCTCTCCAGCCGATTTGCGCCAACAAATTTTATCAGGATGGAAACCCGTGAAGGTCATCGCCAGCTCCTTACGCAAAGGCAACGTCGTCGAAAAGGACGGCAAGCTTTATGTGATCCTCTTTGCCGAAAACATTCATCCTGGCAAGGGTACGCCGGTCACCCAGCTCGACATGCGGCGTATCTCCGACGGGGTAAAGGTTTCCGAGCGTTACCGCACCACCGAGCAGGTCGAGCGCGCCTATGTCGAGGAGCGCGAGCACACGTTCCTCTACCGTGACGGCGAAGGCTTTCACTTCATGAATCCGGAGACTTACGACCAGGTCGCGGTGCCGGAAAGCGTGGTCGGCGACATGGCGCCCTATCTGGTGGAAGGCATGCCGGTGCAGATCTCGCAATACAACAACATCGCCATCTCGCTGGTACTGCCGCAGCGCGCCACTTTCGAGGTGGTCGAGACCGAGCCGGTGACCAAGGGCCAGACGGCGTCCTCGTCCTACAAGCCGGCAACGCTGTCCAACGGCGTGCGTACCCTGGTGCCGCCACACATCAGCGCTGGCACCCGCGTGGTGGTGATGACCGCCGATGGCGCCTATGTCGAGCGCGCGAAGGATTGAGGCGCGAGGCCTGAAACGCCTCGCCGAACGCGTCGAGGCTGCCGGTCATCGTCAACCGCTTTGTGGCAGGGGCTTTCGAGCATTGGGACGCTTTACGCGGACCGAAGCGTCAACGCCCTGCCAGTTCTTTCCTATTGCACGACGCCAGCGGGCAATCTCTGAGCCTCGAGCAACGCCGACCGTCCCTTTCGCCAGGTGCCAGGTGGAATGCCGACGAACTTTTTGAAGGCGCGATTGAAGGCGGCTTCCGACTCGTAGCCGACCTCGGCACCCGCTTGCGCGATGCTCATTTCGGGGCGTTCGAGCAAGCGTCCTGCCAGTTGCAGACGCCAGCGAGCAAGATAGTGCATGGGAGAGACCTCGACATAGTGGGTAAAGCGGCTCGCAAACGCCGTGCGCGAGAGCCCTACTTCGCGGGCGAGCCGGTCCAATGTCCATTCCTCCCCGGGGCGAGCGTGGATGAGCCGGAGCGCCTCGCCGACATGTGGATCCCGTAGGCCTGACAGCCAGCCGCGCGAATCGTCGGGCAGGGTCTCGAGATGGCGGCGGATGATCTCGACAAACATCAGCTCGCTCAGCTTGGCGAGTATCGTCTCACAGCCCGCCCGCCCACTGCCACCTTCGGCCAGCGCCAGCCGAAAAAGGTCGATAACCCAGCTGCTTCCATCGGCGGGCTTGCGGGCACACAGGATGGCCGGCAATGCGGCCAGGAGAGGATTGAAGGGACGTGCATCGCAGCCAAGATACCCGCAAATGAACCGGGTCCGCTCGTCTCCGCCGCCGCCATGGATCACCGCGAACGGCAGGCTCTCGTCTATCGGCCGATAATACATCGCCATATTGGGTTCGCCCCGCGCCCCCGGCGAGGAGCTCAACACGTTCGGAACACCACCGGGGAAGACAACGACATCACCGGCGTTCACGAGCACCGGCGGCACCGAATCGTCTCCCAGCGCGGCCCAGCACGAGCCCGACATCACGGCATGAAAGGAAATGATGTGCTCTGCCTCCGGCATGACGGCGGCGGCAATGTCGGCCGTGCCCGGCGACTCGCCAACCCAGGGAGAGCTGGCGTCGACGTCGAAATAGATCGCCCCGGTGAGGCGAACGGCTCGGAGCACATCGGAAAGGACATCCATGCACTACACCTCCGGAAACGATCGGCTACTCCCTTTGACAACGAGTTTTTCCGCCAGGCATCTCGAACTATCCGGCAATATGGCCGCCCGAGCAACTATCCATCCGGTCTAATCCTACTCTGAACGATCGGGCAACAGAAATGGACGATGTGACATTTGCGGGAACAGCGGACGGGATTAGCGTTTCATCGGCCGGCCGACAGGTCCAATAACAGGGAGGAATGTCATGAACGATGAAGACATCACCAAATTCGCAGCAAGCCTGCGAGGCGAAGTCATCCGCGCCGGCGACGCCCGCTATGACGAGGCCCGCAAGCTCTACAACGGCATGATCGACAAGCGGCCGCTGATCATCGCCCGCTGTGTCGACGTCGCCGACGTAATCACAGCGGTGAATTTCGGCCGCGACAACAATTTGCTGGTTGCGGTACGTGGCGGCGGCCATAATGGACCAGGATTGGGGAGCTGCGACGACGGTCTGGTGATCGACCTGTCGGCGATGAACGGCGTGCGCGTCGATCCGGATGCCCGCACGGCGCGGGTAGGCCCGGGCTGCACTCAGGGCGACCTCGACCATGCCACCCATGCCTTTGGCCTGGCCGTACCGGCGGGCATCATCTCGACCACCGGGGTCGCCGGACTGACGCTGAGCGGCGGCCATGGCTATCTGACGCGCAAATATGGCCTGACCATCGATAATCTGGTCGAGGCCGATGTCGTGCTTGCCGACGGAAGCTTCGTCACCGCCAGCAAGGAACGGAACCCCAACCTGTTCTGGGCGCTTCGCGGCGGCGGCGGCAATTTCGGCATCGTTACCAGCTTTGTGTTCAGGCTCCACCGGGTCAGCATGGTCTTTGCGGGGCCGATCGCATGGGATCAGCGCCACGCCCGCACCATCATGCAGCATTATCGCGAGTTCCTGCCGAACGCGCCCGAAGAACTCGGGATCTTCCTCGGGCTCAAGACCGTCCTGTCGAGCGCACCCTTCCCGGAAGAGTTTTGGGGAAAGCGGATGTGTCTGCTGATGTGCTGCTACAACGGCCCGGAGGAAAAGGGCAGAGAGGCGCTGGCCCCGCTGCTCGATGCGCTGCCCGCGCCCTGGTTCAACTGGATGGGAACGATGCCCTATCCCGCGGTGCAGAGCATGTTCGATGGGCTCTACCCGAAGGGAATGCAGTGGTACTGGCGGGGCGATTTCGTCAAGACGCTGTCCGACGAGGCGATCGACGCCCATCTCGAGCAGGCGGCGAAGACGCCGAGCGAGCTATCGCTCATGCATCTCTACCCGATCGATGGTGCGGTCCATCGCGTCGGCAAAGACGAGACACCCTGGAATTACCGTGATGCGACCTGGTCGATGGTCATCGCCGGGATCGATCCGGACCCACAGAAAGCGGGCCCGGTGACGCGCTGGACCAAGGCCTACTGGGAGGCCGTGCATCCATTCGATCTGGGTGGCGCCTACCTGAACTTCATGATGGATGACGAGGGCGATGCAAGGCTCAAGGCGGCTTATGGCGACAACTATGAGCGCCTGGCTACGCTGAAGAAGAAATACGACCCGAACAACCTCTTCCGGGTGAACCAAAACATTCGACCGGCTGCTTGACGGCGGCCCTCGTCAGACCGGCAAGCGTACCGGCCGGCCCAGCTAAGGCCCGGCCGGTACGATAGCTTGCCGGTCAGGACGCTCTGATCCAGACCAGCATCTCGCCGGAATCGTGGTGTCCCGGGCGAAATACGGCATGGTGACTTTTGCTGCCTCGACCGCCGGTGATTTTTCAAACGCCTCTTTCCTGTCAACAGCCGACAGCGTGACGACTCCGCGGGGCACGTTCGAGAGCTGACTACATTTGAAACCAGGCCAGACGACCGCCGAATGGCGTCCAATGAGCCATGCCGGGCTGCTTTTCAGGCTACCCCGCGTTTCTGATCGTGGTGGGCCGCGTACTGTCCATGCACAAGTCCGGACCTGTTTGGCGACACCCCATCATTGACTGGATCGTTCGCACATGATCGACAAAATGACCCGGAAATGACCGAGATACAAAGCTTTCCTTCAGTTGTGCATCAATAAGCCGCGACAATTTTTTAGCAATCTTTAGGCAAATTCTCAGGTTTATCGACAAACAGCAGACAATTCGGCAGCAGACAATTCGGCACAACGGTCTTTACTGGATTTATGTGGATGGCAATGCATCCCTACTTGACACCGGGACAAGCTGAAGAGCTATGCTGAACATCGGTCGCAAGTTTGCGCGGAGGGAATCTGTTCATGGATTTCATCGAGAGTTGGTTTGGTATTTCCCCTGACGGCGGCGACGGATCGACCGAAGCTCTCTACATACTTGCCGTTGTCGCAATATTGGAGCTCGCATTCCACAAGCACATCGTGCAGTTCGCGCGCGGTTTCTTCGCGCGGAAATAGCCCGCGTACCGTTCGAGCCCAGCTTTATTCGTCTGACCAGAGTACAAACGGCACCAGTCGTCTGACACGCCAATTCACTGTTGCCGCGCGAATCCCGTTGTTATCAGAGCGTTGCCCTGCGTTAGCTTCAGAGGGGAAGTCGATGCGAGGAATAGCGGCAATCCTGCGAGCACTGTTCTCCGCCTGGATTCCGGCACTGATCGAGATGGCTCGCCGTTTCTGTCGCCGGTGGCGGCTAGGGGGCGACCGCCGGGTCGACCAGAAAGGGTCCCGGGCGCATTGCGTACCGATCGATCACCCTGCTTTCTGCCGGCCTGACCCGCTGATCTACGATCAGTATTACCTGACCGGCCTTGGTCTCGCGGTCACCTGGGATAATCCCGATATCGAGCTACGCCAGGGTGGTGTGCCCGTTCCCGCCGGCAGGTTGCAGGCGGATACCGACTACGAGGTGCGGGTTCGCGTCTGGAACGCCTCCCCGGATGCCGTCGTCGTCAAGATGCCGGTCCATCTGTCCTATCTGTCGTTTGGCATCGGAACCGTGTCGAATCCGATAGCCACCAGGCCGGTCTCGGTCGGGGTGATCGGATCCGCCAGCCAGCCTGGGTTCGTCTCCTTCGACTGGCATACGCCGCGGCAAGCAGGTCACTATTGCCTGCAAGCTTTGCTCGACCCGGCCGATGACGCCAACTTCGCCAACAATCTCGGGCAAGAAAATACCGATGTCGGACTGGCCCAGTCGCCAGCAACATTTCAGTTCGAGTTGCGCAACGCTACCCGTCGGCCGCAGCGGTACCGGTTCACCGTCGATGCCTACACCATTCCGCCGCTCGGCCCCTGTCGCGACGACCGGCAGCCAACGGAAGAGACCGCCAAGGCGGAGCAAAAGCGCCGGTTGGCGGCACACTTGCCGTCAGCTCATCCCCTGCCGCCGGGCTGGAAGGTCGAGATTTCGCCTGACCTGCCGTCGCTGGCGCCGGGCGAACAGGTGACGATCACGGCGGTCGCTACGCCGCCGGACGGCTGGACCGGCCGGCAGGCCCTCAATCTGAATGCGTTTGACGAGGGTGACCGCGCCAGCGGCGGCGTCACCTTGACCGTCCTCAGCAGCTTGGAGCCGTGATGGCCACCGACGACAAATCCTGGACCAAGTGCACGACCGCCGACGAGGTGATTTCGGTCAACCAGTACATCAGCGCGGCGATTACCAGCGGCATATTCGCAGCCGTGATGGTCGTGGTGGTGGTCGCGATGGGCGAGCCGTGGTGCATACCGATCGCGCTGGTGGTGACTGAGATTGTGTGGATTCTCGCTTATTGCGACTGGTGGCTCAACAAACGGCTGGTTTGCCTGGGCGAGCCGGTGAGTATCGTCGGCATGGTCATCAGCATCGAGCCGCCGTCGGAAAAGACCTGGCCAGGAAGCCTGGACTCCGACTACAGCCTCAATTTGCTGCTGCCGAACAACCCGGTGGGCGTCTCCCAGGCCGTTGCCGCCGCCAGTGCCCCGTTCGGCTATCTGATGGCCGAAAACGCAATCACCTCCTCGCACGGCTTTCTGTTCACGGGGAACCCGGCGGAGGACAAGGTGACCGGAGTAAAGTCAGAGGCGCTGCATGTGGAGTTCGAAGGGGCATCGATCCATGACCTGCAGACCGTCAACATCCTCGCCCTGATCGCCGCCCTGGCAGCGCTGGCGCTATGCATGTCGGGCGTCGGCGCGGTCGTCGCCTACGTATTGGCGCTTCTCGCCTTGCTCGCTTCGCTGCTCGGCGCGGCCTTCAGCAGTTCGGACACCGCTAGTCCGAGCGATGCCGGCCTGCCTAGCATCGAGACCAACAAGGGCGACGGAACCGGAGCGACAATCCTGGGGGTGACCGGCCGGTGGGTCTATGATGCCGGACACATCCACGACAGCTTTCATGAAGGCCACAACGAACTGCATCCGGTCCAACAGGCCCAGATTCTGGGACGGCCATGGGACGGCGACTGGCCCGACGATATCGACGAAATCGTTCGAGGCTACCAGGACGGCTACGCGCAGTCCCAGGATCCGCTCACCAAGGCGCAACAGGCCCGGCCCGGCTCCCGGTGGTCGGTCCATCCCTATGTTGACGGCTGCAACGACACCGTCCGGCCAGATCAGCCTCCGCACTAAGCCAGTCAAGCTGTTGTACACGACAGTTCGAATCCTGATACCGCGCTGGTGTACTCGGCCCTTGAGAATCCTTCAGCCTTCGGCAACATGGCGGCAAGGCTGAGAGCATGAGGATGAGCAAGGTCATTTCCGCCGCATCACGGCGTTCGCCGCGCAAGACACCGATGGCGCTGACCGAGGCGCTGGTCGCCCGCACCTTGCGGGCGGTCGAGGATGCCGGGCCGACGCCGGGCATGGTCTACATGACCGATGCCGATTACGGGCGCATTCGCGACGAGGTGCTGGCCGCCGCGCCGGGCGGGCCGGTGAAGCTGTTCGCCTATGGCTCGCTGCTGTGGAAGCCGGCCGGCGAGGTCAGGGGTGGCGAACGGGCCGTGGCGACGGGCTGGCACCGTTCGTTCTGTTTTACAGTGCAGCGCTTCAGGGGCACGATCGAGCAGCCCGGCCTGATGATGGCGCTCGACCGCGGCGGCCAATGCCAGGGCATGGTGTTCGAGGTCGCCGAGCCCGTGGCGGCCAATCTCGAAACGCTGCTGCGCCGCGAGATGACCATCCTGCCGGCCGTCAACGTGCCGCGCTGGCTGCAGGTCAGGACAGGCGACGGCACGGGCCAAGCGCTTGGTTTCGTTGTCGATCCCGCCAATCCACGCTACGCTGGCAAGCTCGAAAAGCGAGCGATAGCGGCGACCCTGGCCACGGCCGTCGGCCATTGGGGTTCGGGCGCCGAATATCTGTTCGAGACCATTCGCCATCTCGACGCCTGCGGCATCCGCGACCGCAATCTCTGGCAGTTGCAGGAACTTGTGGCCGAGGAGATCGGTCGGGCGCTGCGATCGGGCTTCATTCGTCCCTGAGCCAGACCAGCATCTCGTCGGGCTCCCAGGCGAAATCGATGTTGCAGGTCGACGAGATGTCCCGCGCGCTCGCCGATGGCAGCATCGAGCATCGTGTGTCCTTCCTTCGGTTCTATGCCAGTGTGTTCGCCCATGCGCCGACAAAGGGCGGCAGCATGATGCACGTCTGCTGCTCGACAGCCTCGTTGCGCAGCCGCTCGGCGAGGGTATCGACTTCCACCTCGGCGGCGGTTGCGGTACCGACTGCCTCGGCCATCGGCAACAGGCTGCGCAACGTGCCGGCAATATAGTCGTAGATCGGCGAGTCGGGTCCGCTGCCGGCGAGGCCGGCGGAGTTCATCCGCGGCGCCGGCAGCCCTGCGCCGGCGAACACCATGGGCAGCCTGCCACCCATGTCGACCTCGAAACCCGCGCGCTCGATCGTGTCGATGATCCAGCCGCGGCATTTGCCGAACAGCGGCGCCTCTGGAAAACTGCGGGTGAGCGGCATCGCCATTTCCTGGACGGCGACGATGCCGCCAGGCCGCAGGAAACCGGCAAGCCTGCGCAGGGTTGCGGCCGGGTCGGGCAGATACATCAGGACAAGCCTGCCGATCACCGCATCGAAGCTCCCGTCGGGCGAGAATGTATCAAGCTCGGCCGTCGTGAAACGTGTCCAGTAACACTGGCCGGATTCAGTGGCGCGCCGCTCGGCAATGTCCACAGCCTCTGCCGAGCGATCGACACCAAGCACGCTTCCCGCCGGTCCGACCAGCCTTCCGGCCAGCAAGGAGACATCACCTACGCCGCAGCCAATGTCGAGCACGCGCATGCCGGGTCCTATGCCCGCACTGCGCAGGACATGCTCGGTAAGGTCGTGAATGAGCGCTCCCTGCAGCTCCAGGCGCTTGAATTCGCTTTGCGTGTAACCCAACGCATAGGGACGCGGATCCATGGGGCTCTGATCACGGCCGGTCTTCGGCGCATGTTCGGCAAGCAGATTGTACATGTTTGACTCCATGATCGATTTATCCGGGATTTGTGACCGCTGGGCAGCCTGATGACCGCCCGGGGCCCGACCGTCACCATCGGAGATCGGTGCTACAACGTGATTTCCGGAATCGGGAATTGCGTTACGACTGAAACAGGCGCCGTGCCTGGGGTACCGCGCAAGCGGAGAACCACCCTGCGCCCGGCGTTCGGACGCCACTATGATTTCGGCGCCCGCGGAACGAACACGATATGCGGCGTCTTCGGCGGACGACCGGGCGGCACATAGTCCGGAACCGGCGTATCGTCTGCCGGGAGCGAAAGCACATATCGGTGGATGGCGCGCAGGTCGGGCTCGCTCATGGCACGCAGGTTGAACCATGGCATGGGCGGGCGCGTCTCGATCGTGCGCGCGAACTGTACCCAGTCGTCCTCGTCCATGGTCCGCAAAAATTGGCGAAGATTGGTCGGGTAAGTCGTACCCCACGGCCCGTTGAAGCCGAGCGAATCGCCGATCAGCCATCGATCCTGCGGAACGTTGCCGGCCTTCTCCAGGTACCCTGGCGTGTGGCAGTCGTTGCAGCCGCCGATTTTCACCAGGTATCGACCGTGCTCGATCGAAGCGGTCGCGGACGCCGCGCCGACCTCACCCTGGTTGAGCGTTGCGGCGGTGAATGCTGCGGCCAGGCCAAGGGCGGCAATTGCGATGAGAGCTCTTCGTGTCATCAGCTTCTCCGCTGCTATTTGATGCCGACGATCATCGAGTGAGGCCCGGCGAGATGCTCGCAGCGGACCTCCGCAAAGCCCGCCTCCCGCATCCAGCCCATGCCGTCGGCGCGCGTGTAGTCGAACCCGCCATTGGTGTTGACCAGCATGTTGAGGCTCATCAGCAGACCCGCAGCGTTGTCCCGTCGCTCGTCATCGATGATCTGGTCGTAGACGATGAGCACGCCTTGCTTCGGCAGCGCGGAATGGGCCTTTGCCAGCAGCGCGCGCTTCACCTCCAGGTTCCAGTCGTGCAGGATATGACCCATCACCAGCACGTCGGCGGAAGGCAGCGGCTCGGCAAGGAAGTCGCCGGGATAAAACCGAAGCCGGTCTGCAAGTGCGTGCCGCTCCACATAGGCCTCGAACACCGGCCGCATCGGCGGCAGGTCGAAACCGCCGCCGGTGAGATGCGGATGGGCGCGGCCGACCTCGACCGGAAGCCTGCCTTCGGCTGTGCCGATATCGATGAAGGTACAATAGTCCGCCCAGGGAAAATGCCGGGCGAGCGCCTCCGCCACCTGGAGGCTGCCGCCGGTCATCGCCTGCGCGAACATCTTTACCTTGTCCGGGTCCGAAAACAGCATGTCGAACAGATCTTCGCCGTCCTGGGTGCCGTTTTGCGGTTTGCCCGTCCTGAGCGCGTCGGTGAGCGAGCCCCAGTTCGCGTAAAGCAGCTGACCGGCCCTGGCGAGCATCCCGCCAACATAGGTCGACTTGTTGCGGTCAAGGTAGCGGTCAGTCACGGGCGTGTTGCAGTAGACGTTGCCCTCGCGCTCAAGCATGCGCAGCGCAACAAGCGCGTCGAAGAAATCCTGCGCTCCCCGCTCATGCAGTCCGAGCCGGTTTCTCAGTGTTTCCCCTTCGAGGGGTCCGGCCGCCAACTCCGTGAAAAGGTCAAGTTCGACGGCGCTCAGCAACGTCTTCGATGCCCAGAAGCCGAGGCCGAGTTGCATAAGGCTTTCGGGCGACAGTTCTGCGACGTCATTCGCCTGTTTCGTTACCTCGGTGATGGTTGCGTCCATAAGATTTCTCCTTCCTCAAGAGACCATGACCTCCCAAAAAACCGGTTCCCGGTTTTTTGGGATCATGGTCTGGGCGCGGGAGGACCATCGACTGGCCCGGCTACGGGTCGATTTCAGCCAGCTGGGATTTTGGTTACGGTTGTAACGAAGAAATCCGGCCGGCCGTGATCAGCCTGAATGCAGATGGCGGGCAAGACATTGTGCGACGGCGGCCGACAGCAGCGGCTTCTTGATGACTTCGCTTATGCCGGCCGCCGTCAGTTGGCGCGACCGCAGCTGACGGCCGTAACCGGTCATCAGCACGACCGGAAGGTCGGGCCGGATCTTGTGCAACCGGCCGGAGAATTCGATCCCTGTGATGTCGGGCATGACCTCGTCCGTCAGCACCAGGTCGAAGCGTTCCGGATCGGTGCGAAATGCGCTGAGAGCCGCGGGGCTGCGGTCGAACCCGACCGGCTCGTAGCCGAGCGCGGCGAGCATTTCCTCCGCAAGTTGCATCAGCGGCGTGTCGTCGTCGACGATGAGGATCGTCTCGCCGTTGCCATGCTTGACCGGCACCTCGGCGGCGTCGCTCTCGTCCTCGTTCTGGGTTGCTTCGGCGGCCTCGATCCGCGGAAAATAGATCTCGAAGGTCGTGCCTTCGCCGGGCTTGCTGTTCACGTCGACCGCGCCTCTGTGCGCTATGACGATGCCGTGCACCGTCGACAGGCCGAGCCCGGTGCCTTGCCCTGCCGGCTTGGTCGTGAAGAACGGCTCGAAGATACGCTCGAGCGTCGCCTGATCCATGCCGCTGCCGGTGTCCCTGACGGCAAGGCGGAGGTAGCGCCCGGCAGGCAGGTTGCCGTGCGATAGCATCCGCGCCTCGACGAATTCCGTCGTGTCGAGACCGATTTCCAATGCGCCGCGGTTGTTCATCGCCTGCGCCGCGTTGGTGCCGAGGTTCATCACCACCTGCTGAAGCTCGGTCGGATCGCCCATCATCGCCGCATCCGCGGCTGCAAGACGCGTCTGCACTGAAAGCGTGGCGGGGAACGAGGCGCGCAGCAGGTCGATCGCTTCGGAAACCACGGCTTCAGCCCGCAGCGCGTGATGCTGCCGCTCGTGACGACGGCCGAAGGCGAGGATCTGCTCGGTGACGTCCTGCGCCCGCCTGCCGGCCTGCATGATCTGCTGGACGTAGCGCCGCGCGCGCGACTCCTTCAGCAGCACCGCCAGCGCCATCTCGCTGTAACCAAGGACGGCACCGAGGATGTTGTTGAACTCGTGCGCTATGCCGCCGGCGAGCGTCCCGATCGCTTCCAGCCGTTGCGACTGATTGAGCCGCGCCTGCAGTGCCTCACGCTCGCGTTCGTTGTGCTCGCGCACGATGGCATTGGCGAAAATCTCGGCCGCGGTGCGCAGCAGTGCAATGTCGTCGTCGGCCCAATGCTTTTCGTGCGTGACGGTATCGAGAGCCAGAAAACCCAACCGCTCGCCGGCATGCCACATCGGTATGCACAGCCACGATCGAAACTGGTGCGCCTGCAGGGATGCCTTCTCCCGCCCCTCGGGAAGCTCGCCGACGCGGGGAACGTCGATGCAGCCCTGCCGCTCGTGGTCGGCCAGCGTCCAGCGTGAAGCCAGCTCGATCATGTCCTTCGACAGGCGGGCCGGCCTGCTCCCGCCCGGACGGCGATAGAAGTAGCCGCCGGAAGGATCGGCGATGTGGCTGACGAAAATCTGGGCGCCGTCGAGCCCGGCATGTTCGACCAGGCGCGCGAGGCCCTTGCTGATGCCGGCGCGGATGCGGTCACGCGGCAGATTGATGAACTGCGTGGAGATCGAGGCGATCAGGTCCTCGAATTCCAGCCGCTCGCGCAGGATCCGCGCGTTGCGGCGCAGGCGGGCGAACAGGTAGGCGACATAGCCGACGAGGCCCAACGCGGCGACATAAAGCAGCGTCTGGAACAGTTCGGCCCGCGCCGCGGCCCGCCCATGCGCACCGAGATAGACGTCCTGCAGCGCGCGAGCCCGCTCGCTCGTCGGCGCGGTCTGCAGGCGGGCGACGAGATCGTCGACCGCCGGAAGCCTGGTGACGATAAGCCGGCCGTGGGAGACGAGCGAGAGCACATCGCTTGCAGGCACGGCATCGACGGAGGGCCTTGCCAGCCGGTCGAGTGCGGCGGTTACTGCTTTTGCCGCATCCGGCTGGGGATCGCTGATAAACCGCGACATTGCGACCATCAGGGCTCCTATCTCGACCGCTCGAAGGCCGTCACCCTCGCTCGTGAGACGACCGCTCATATAGTTGAAAAAGTTCAGCGAGTTCTGCAGCAGCGCGTTATCGGACTTGAACCTCTCGACGAGCGCTTCCTCGTCGCGGATCGCGGCGATGACTTGGGCGATCAGCTTGTCGATATCCGCCCGTGTTTCGCCGCTTGCTACGTCGCGGGCAGCCGGCAGCGTCTGCGTCGCCTCATCCAGGTTCTCGATCGACCGCACAAGCGGATCGTAGCTGCGCAGCAGTCCCGCGCGTGCCCTTAAAACATCGCGTTGGAGTGCGGCGTTATAGAGGATGACGGTCCTGAGCGCATCGAGCGTGTGTTCGTGACGCGCCGCATCGGGAGCCGTGCCCTGCACCAGGAGGTAGGTCAAGGCGATGAGCAGGCAGGCAACGATCGGCGCCAGGATGCGTAGCGACTTCATTGCTGCAGACGATCGGCTGCGCTGGTCAACGGCCGGCCGCGATACTCGCCCGTCAGTGTCCCGAGGAATTCGACGATGAGATCGGCATCGCGCTGGTCGAGCTCCCGGCCGAGTTGGTTGCGCGCCATGATCTTCACCGCGTCTGCGAGCGATGCGGTGCGGCCATCGTGAAAATACGGCGCCGTCACCGCGACGTTGCGCAGGCTGGGAACGCGGAACACATGGCGGTCGCTCTCGGCGCCGGTAACGGCGAAGCGGCCGAGATCCGCCTTGGTCAGGGTCTTCTGGCGAGCGAAGGGATCCTGGAAGATGCCGAATTTCTGAAACAGATTGCCGCCTACGTTGGCGCCCTGGTGGCAGGCGACGCAGCCATACGCTTTGAACAGTTGATAGCCGTGCTCTTCGTCGGTCGTGATGGCTTCGCGTTCGCCCTTGAGATAGCGGTCGAAACGGGCATCGGGCGTGATCAGCGACCGTTGAAAGACAACAAGCGCGTCGAGCACGTTTGTCCGGTCGGGAATGGAGCCGTAGACCCTCGCGAACCGCTGCGAATACTCAGCATTCGAGCGCAGCTTGGTCAGCAATTCCTCCCAGCTCGTATTCATCAGCCTGTCATCGAGCAGGGCTGCCTCGTTCTGCTCCTCGAAAGTGCGGAAATTGCCGCGCCAGTTCAGCCGAAAATCGAGCGCCGCGTTGAAGACGGTCGGCGTGTTGAAATCGAGCGGCTTGCCATCCGCCGCCACGGAACGGGCCAGACCGTCGTCGCCGCTGAAATCGAGCCTGTGACAGGAACTGCAAGCGACGACATCGCCATGCGACAGGCGGGCATCGTTGAACAGGCTCTCGCCAAGCGCGATCTTCGCCCGGTCGGAGGGGCCGCTGGCCGTGATCGGTGCAATCGGCTCGCCCATCGGCGGGGCCGGCTGATTGCTCTGGGCCAACGCAAAAGGTGCCGCCATTGCCAGGCAAAGTGGAACAAAAAGCCCCGCCCGAACCTTACCAATCTGCTGATGTGCCATCGAGCGAGCCTGCGGCAGGGTGTGCGATCACGTAGATCATCGGCGTTCACCAAATCGCCGAAAATCGACGTTTAAATAAAGCAACGGCTCGGTCATGAGTTCCATGCTTGCGGACGGTGCGAGATGTCAGCCGAACAAAACATTCGCCACGAACAGCAGTCGAGAGGCAGTATCGAGCAGCCAGCGGCGCCGAAGCATATCCTTGTCGTCGACGACGACCCCGAAATTCGCGATATGCTCACCAATTACCTGGAGAGCCAAAACTTCAGGGTCAGCGCGGTCGCCGACAGCCAGGCCATGTCGCGCGTCCTCAATGAAAAGCCCGTAGACCTGATGATCCTCGACATGCGGCTTGCCGATGAGGACGGGTTCGACATCATGCGGCAACTCGGCAGTCCGCCGGAAGCGCCCATCATCATCATCACCGGCCACAGGTGCGACGAGGTGGATCGCGTCGTCGGCCTGGAACTCGGCGCCGACGACTACATCACCAAGCCCTTCGGCCTCAGGGAGCTGCTGGCGCGCATTCGCGCCGTGCTGCGGCGATCGCGGTCGACGCAGCCGCAGCCGCGCGGCAAGAAACCCATACGCTATCGTTTTGCCGGCTGGGAGCTCGACATGCGGATGCGGCGCCTGAGGTCGGCGGCGGGCGAGGCGACGCCGCTGACCGCCGGCGAGTTCAACCTGCTGGCAGCCTTCCTGAAATCGCCGCAGCAGATCCTGAGCCGCGAGCAGCTTCTCGCTGCCAGCCGCGTGCACGACGAAGAGGTGTTCGACCGCAGCATCGACGTGCAGATATTGCGGCTGCGCCGCAAGCTCGAGGTCAATCCGAGCGAGCCGAAGCTCATTGTTACGGAGCGTGGCGCCGGCTACATATTCGCGACTGCGGTCGAGGTACTTTGAGCCGCTGCCGCGCCCAGCCTACCCCGCGCTTCTGAGCCAGACCAGCATCTCGCCGGGGTCGCGGTTGTCCCAGGCGAAATACGGCACGGCGGTGATTTTCGCGTCCTCGACCGCCGGCGCATCGGTGCGGTAGAGCCCCTCTTCCCAGTTTTCGAAAGCCTCCTTTTTGGCAATCGCCGAAAGTGTCACGACGCCGCCCAGAAGGTTCGGCTGCTGATGCGCCTCGATGTCGGCCGTGCGCGGTAGTGCGATGCGGTGCAGCTGGCTGGAATTGTCGGTCTCCTCGACGCAATAGATCAGCGGGCCGCGCGCCAGTGCGACGCGGCCGATATCCTGCCGCACCTGCGGGTTGGCGTAGAGGCGGTCGACGGCCATTTCGAGGTCGAGCTCGACGCGGTCGCCCTTGCGCCATTCGCGGCGGATCGCGGCATAGCCGTCGCTGGTGACAGCCTCCAGATCGACATCGGCGCCGTTGACCTTGAGCGCTGCCTTGCGGCACCAGGCCGGCAGGCGCAGGTGCAAAGTGAACGCGGTCGGAGCTTCCGGTTCGACGGAGATCGAGACCGCGCCGTCCCATGGATAATTGCTGGTCTGGGTGAGCTCTATCTGCGTCCCGGCGATATCGAAACGAGCCGTGCCGTTTCCATAGAGATGGACGGCGAGTGCGTCGTCCGACAGGCCGTAGAAATAGCTGCCGATCGAGGCGACCATGCGCCCGACATTGGGCGGGCAGCACGGGCAGCGGTGCCATTTCCAGCGGTGGTGGGCGCCGCGGCTTTCGAGCGGATTTTCGTAGAAGAACAGCGAGCCGTCGAGCGACAGGCCGGAGATCGAGCCGTTGTAGAGCGCCCGCTCCATGATGTCGGCGTAGCACGCATTGGGACCCATGCCGAGCATCCGGCTTGCCCAGAACACCAGGCCGACCGAAGCACAGGTTTCGGCATAGGCGGTGTCGTTGGGCAGGTCGTAATCGGCGGTGAAACCCTCATTGTGCGACGACGGCCCGAGGCCGCCGGTGACGTAGAGGTTCTTGGTCATGAGGTCGTCCCACAGCCGGTCGAGCGCCACCCGCAGCGTGTCGTCGCCATATTCGGTGGCGATGTCGGCCATGCCCGAATAGAGATACATCGCCCGCACCGCATGGCCGACGACCTTGTCCTGCTCGCGCACCGGTTTGTGCGACTGGTTGTATTCGTAAGTCTTGAAATGATAGGCCTTGGGGTCGGCGCCGCGGGCGCGCGCCTCCTCGTCGAAATAATGCGGCTCAAGGCCGCGCTGGTCGATGAAGTATTTGGCTAGCTCCATGTATTTGCGCTCGCCCGTCACCCGCGCCAGCTTGACCAGCGCCAGCTCGATCTCCTCATGGCCGCAATAGCCCTTCTTCTTGCCGGGCTCGGGACCGAACGTCTCGGCGATGTGATCGACATAGCGGCACATGATGTCGAGCAGCTTGCGTTTTCCCGTGGCCTGGTAATAGGCGACCGCGCCTTCGATCAGGTGGCCGGCGCAATAGAGCTCGTGGCAATCGCGCAGGTTGGTCCAGCGCAGGCCCGGCTGGATGCGCTGGTACCAGCTCGACAGATAGCCGTCGGGCTGCTGCAGCTTTCCATACATGTCGATGACGGCATCGATCTTCTTCTCGAGCTCGTCGTTGCGGCGGCGATAGAGCGAATAGGCGGCGGTCTCGATGGTCTTGCCCCAATCGGAGTCCCAGAACATCTGCGTCGTCACCGTCGATCCGGTGAACTCGTTGCCGGCGGTGGCCGCCTCGTCCGGTGAAGGTGAGTGGAACGGAATGACGACGCCCGGCGATGGCCGGTCGGGGTCGATCTGCTCGAGCATGCGCGCTTCGACGCAGCGGTCGTAAAGGATGCCGGCGGTCTTTGCGGCGACGGCATCGACGCGGTCGCCCCAGAAGCCGCGCACGTCGACCTGCGGCACCGGCAGCGGGCGGAAGGCGAGTTTTGGCTTGGCGCCCTGACTGGCGGATTGCGATGCGGTCATCAATTTACTCCCGTTCGATTTCTTGTGGTCACTTCACGGCCCCTGCCATCAGGCCGCGGATGTAGAAGCGCTGCAGCAGCAGGAAGAGCACCAGGCACGGCACCATCATGACGGTGACGCCGGCCTGCACGGCGCCCCAGTCGATGGCGCCGAAGCGGCCGGACTGCAGCGCGGTCATCATGATCGGCAGCGTGAATTTCGACTGGTCTGTCATCAGCACCAGCGCCGCCAGAAACTCGTTCCAGGCGCCAAGGAAGGCGAACAGCGCGATGGTGACGATTCCCGGCCAGACCAGCGGCAGCATCACCCTCAACAGCATGGTGACGTTGTTGGCGCCGTCCATGCGCGCCGCTTCCTCGATCTCGCGCGGCACCGCGTCGAAGGCGTTGCGCATCATGAAGATCGAGAACGGCAGCTGCAGCGTGACGTAGACGCAGACCAGCCCGGTCAGCGTGTTGTGCAGGCCGATCTTGGTCAGTACCAGGAAGATCGGCGTCAGGATCGACTGGAACGGGATCATGATCGTCGACAGGATAACGACGAACAGCAGGTTCTTCAGCGGAAAGCGGAAGCGCGAGAAACCGTAGCCGGCGAGCACGCTGACGATCACCGACAGCACCACCGTCATCACCGAGACGTAGATGCTGTTTTGCGCCGGCAGCCAGAGGCCGTCGCCGAAGGTGTTGAGCGTCGCGTAGTTCTCGAGCGAGATGCCGCTGGTCGGCCACGGCGGCAGCGGCGGCTGGCGCGCCTCCTGCGCCGGCTTGAAGGCCGAAAGCACCGTCCAGGCGATCGGCGCCAGGAACAGAATGGACGCGATGATGCCGGTCGAGTGCTCGGCGATCTGCATGCCGATGCGGCGTTTGCGGGTGCGAGCCTGCGCCATCAGTCGACCCCTTCCGGATTGCGCAGCAGCCGCAGCTGGATCAGGCTGAGCGCCACCAGGATGACCAGCAGGACCATCGAAAGTGCCGCGCCATAGCCGAGCTTGAACGATACGAAGGACTGGTTGAAGATCCAGTAGACGGCGGTCAGCGTCTGGTTGCGCGGGCCGCCGCGCAGGATGATGTAGAACTGGTCGAAGGCGAGGATCGAGCCGGCGACCGACAGGATCAGCGCCAGCGCCAGCGTGCGGCGCATCAAGGGCAAGGTAATCGCCCGGAACCGCGCGAATGGCCCTGCCCCGTCGATCATCGCCGCCTCCTGCAGATCCGGCGGGATCGACTGCAGGCCGGTCATCAGGATGATCATGGTGAAGCCCGCCACCTTCCACACGACCATGGCGATGATCGACCAGAAGGCCGGCTGGAAGGTCGCCAGCAGGTTGAATTTCTTCTCGGTCAGGCCAAGCTCGAAGGCGGCCGGGCTGAACAGTCCGGAATCGACATTGAGCAGCCACGACCACAAAAGGCTCGCCGAGGCAAAACCGATGACCGCCGGCATGAAGAAGGACGTGCGGTAGAAGCCGGTCAGCTGCCGCGGCCTTTCGATGAACAGCGCCAGCGGAAAGGCGACGGCGAAGATCGCGATCGTCACCACCACCGTGTAATAGCCGGTGAATTTCAGCGCGTTCCAGAAGCGGGTATCGCGCAGGATCGCCCAGTAATTGTCGAGCCCGATGAAGCTATGCGCGCCCATCAGCGGCCAGTTGTGCAGCGACATCCAGGCGGTCATGCAAAGCGGCACGATGAAGAAGACGACGACAAGCGCGACGGCCGGCGCGACATAGAGCAGGCCGATCCACTGCCGGCGGCCGGCGCCGACCAGTTTGTATGCGCGCGCTGGCGCGGCGGTGGTTGCTGTGATGGTGGTCATCGCTGGCCTTCTCCTTCTCCCCTTGTGGGAGAAGGTGGATCGGCGCGAAGCGCCGAGACGGATGAGGGGTGTTGGAAGGAATGCCGTCCGAGCCAAGCTGGAGCACCCCTCATCCGTCGCCTTCGGCGACACCTTCTCCCACAAGGGGAGAAGGGGGAGCCAACGTTGCGACGGCGTACTGTGATGGTGCTCATGCCTGTTGTTCCATTGGCGGGACGTCCCCTCCCCCTCGAGGGGAGGGTCCGGCCGAAGGCCGGGGGTGGGGTCCTCCGCGAAGCGCGCCGACAGGAACGTCGAGCACTGCCGCAACGACCCCACCCGGACCTTCGGTCCGACCTCCCCTCGAGGGGGAGGTGGGCGCCGGCGCTTTACTTCTGCGGCGCCGAATCGATGATCGACTGCATGGTCTCCTGCGCGTTGGCGATGGCGCCGTCGACGTCTTCGCCGAAGAAGACCTCGTTCATCATCTGGTTCCACGGACCGTTGGCCGAGTTGATCAGGTCGTTGAACACCACCGAATAGGGCGTGCGGCCCTTGGCCATGGCTTCGGCGGCAACCTTGTAGCGCGGGTCGAGTTCCTTCAGCGCCTCATTGGCGATGTCGCCGCGCACCGGCAGGCTGCCGTATTTCGCCAAAATGGTCTGGCCCTCGAGCGAATAGGCGAAATCGAGGAACTCCTTCACCACCGCCACCTTGGTGGTGCCCTTGGTGACGACGAAATTGTCGCCGCCGGCAAACGACGACCAGCCGCCGTCCTTGCCGGGCAGGAAGGTGATGCCGTAGTCGATATCGGGATATTGCGTGTTGAGTGCGCCGATGGCAAAGGCGCCGGACGGCGAGATGCCGATATTGCCGGTGGCGAAGGCGGCAAAGAAGTTGGAGCCGGTGTCGGTCTGCGCGCCTGAAGGCACCAGGTCCTTCTTGACCATCGAACGGTAGAGGTCGATGGCGCCGCGCATCTGCGGCGTGTCCAGCGTCGCCTTGGAGCCGTCCTCCGTCAGGATGTCGCCGCCCGAGGCCCAGATCAGCGGCGTGAAGGTGAAGATGTTGCAGCCGCCGCAATTGCCGGAGAAGTAGAAGCCCTTGATGTCGCCGCCGAGCGCGTTGACCTTTTCGGCGTCGGCTTCGATCTCGGCCCAGTTGGTCGGGCCCTTTTCCGGGTCGAGGCCGGCCTGCTTGAACAGCTTCTTGTTCCAGATCAGCACCGAGGAGTCCGCCGAGAACGGCAGCCCGTAGATGCGGCCCTTATAGGTGCCGGTCTTGACATGCGCCGTCGACAGGCTGGCGAAATAAGGCAGCGATTTCGCCCAGTCGGTGATGTCCTCCAGCTGGCCGGCGGCGGCGAAGGACGGCGTGTAGATCAGGTCGAGCGACAGCGCATCGGGTGCCGTGCCGCCGGCAGCGGCCGCGCCGTATTTCGGGATGATTTCGGCATTGGGGATGATGTCGAGCTTGATCTGGTTCTGATGCCCCTTGTTGAAGGCATCGACGACGCGCGGCATGAAGTTCGAGCCGTCGGCGCGAACCCAGATGTTGGCGGTATCGGCGGCGGCCGAGCCGACCGTCGCCAGCGTGCCGAAAATGCTCGCGGCGATGGCGAGCCCGGTAATGGTGGTTCTCATGCTTCTCCTCCACATGGTTTTAATTTAGCGTTTTAATTTAGCCGCGCCCCCAAGCGGGTGACTATCGACACGGCCCGTTTCGTTCAGCCGTCCGGCGGACGGCCGCATGACTGACGCACCACCAGCCGGCACGGCAGTTTTCTGATGCCCGGCAGAGCGGGTTCGCCGCCGACAAGCGAAAGCAAGGCAAGGCCGGCCTCGCGCCCGAGCGCGGCCAGATTCATGTCGACCGAGGTCAGCGGCGGGCGGGTCGCCTCGGCGACGATCTGCCAATTGTCGAAGCCGATGACGCCGACCTCGTCCGGCACGCCGATCCCGCGCTCGCGCAAAGCGTCGATGACGCCGCGGGCGATCTGGTCGTTGCCGCAGAAGACGGCATCGGGCCGCTCCCGCGTGCCGTCGAACCCCTCGCCGTCGAACAGCTTCCTCACCGCCTCGTGGCCCCAGGCCTCCGACCACGGGCCAAGCAGCGGCTCCATGACCGGCAGGCCTTTCTCGGCCAGCACCTCGCGATAGGCCTCGGCCCGCGCATGCACCACGGCAAAGCTCGCGGGACCGCTGACATGGGCGATGCGCCGCCGCCCAAGCTGGCAAAAATGCTCGACCGCCAGCCGCGCCCCGCCGGCATCGTCGGAGACGAAGGCGATGGCGCCGGGATCCGGCTCGGTAAAGGCGTAGATCGCCGGAATGCCGAGATTGGCGAGGTCGACCGGCAGATGGCGATCGATGCGCTTGCCGGTGGCGATGATGCCGTCGACGCGCTTGTCGAGCATGGCATCGACATGCAACTGGGCAAGGCGTGGGTCGTCCTCGACATTGCACAAAAACACCGAGACGCCGGCATCGACGAGCGCATCGGAAACGCCGGCCATCAGCGGCAGCGAAAAGCGGCCATAGGTGTCGTTGGTCAAAAGCCCGACGGTAAAGGAGCGCCGCCGCAACAGGCTCTGCGCCAGGCTGTTCGGGCGAAAGCCAAGCCGCTGCGCCGTCTCGCGAATGCGCGTCCGCGTCTCGGCAGTCATCCGCCCCTGCCCGTTCAGCGCTTTTGAGGCGGTGGCGACGCTGACGCCGGCGAGTGCCGCCACCTCACGGAGGGTGACCGGCTGCTTGGCAGAAACAGGCGTTGGCTGCGCGTCGGACGCCATGATTTGGATATCGATCCTCCCATTTGAGAAAAGCTTTTCTCTTATCGGCCTGCGAGCCGCTGAATGGTGAAGTCAGCGGATGCCGGCAGAGTTGGGAAAAGGTTTTCTCAAAAGGAAGATTAGGGGAAGGATGCAAGGATGGCAAGAGGGAATGGCCTGGTTACAGGCATGTTCGGCAGTCAACTACGACTCGCTGCCCTGGGTCCAGGATCTGCCATGGGGGCCCGAAGGAAAGAGGGCGAGCAGCTTTGGCGTGCATTGCCGTTCAGCGGGCACCGCGACCGAATAATCGCGGTGCCGCAGTCTACCCGCAGAGCTAGCAGTTCTCAGTCTGTGGATCGCACGCCTTGTTTTTCTGTTTCTGTGGCTTGGGCTTGACCGCCTGCTCGGGCTCGGCCTGCTGCTGCTCGGCCGCTGGCTGCTCCTTGGCCTTCCGCTTCTCAGGCTTGGCAGCCTGCTCCGGCTCAGCCTGCTGCTGCTCGGCATCGGGCTGCTTCTTGGCCTTCCGCTTCTCAGGCTTGGCCGCCTGTTCCGGCTCGGCCTGCTGCTGCTTGGCGGCGGGCTGCTTCTTGGCCTTCGGTTTCTCGGGCTTGGCCGCCTGTTCCGGTTCGGCCTGCTGCTGCTCGGCGGCGGGCTGCTTCTTGGTCTTCGGCTTCTCAGGCTTGGCCGCCTGTTCCGGCTCGGCCTGCTGCTGCTTGGCGGCGGGCTGCTCCCCGGCCTTCGGCTTCTCAGGCTTGGCCGCCTTGCCGGGCTCGGCCTGCTGCTGCTCGGTGGCCGGCTGCTCCTTGGCCTTCGGCTTCTCAGGCTTGGCGGTTTCTTCGGGCTTGGCCTGCTCGGTCGTTGCAGCGCCTTCGGTCGGCTTCGATTTCCGGCCAGCCTGAACCTGCTTCACCTCCTCGATGTCTTTGAGCTTAGCTGGTTTGGCCTTAGGGTCGGCTTTCACCTCGCCCTCAAAGACAGCGACCGTATCGTTTTCCAGTTTGCCGGACTGCTCGGGCGCGTCGGTCTTGCTGACCTTGACGGCAGTCACCTTCTGGTTCGTCTCCTTTTCGATCACATCGACATCAATGACTTTGTTGATCACCAAATTGTTCTGGATCGTCACGTCGCCGGCCGGTTCGGCCGCCTCGACAATGCGCACAAACTCCGGCTCATCACGAATAACGACCACAGAAATGTCCGCGGCAAGGAATTCGCGGGTGGGGACCACAACCCAGTAATAATCCGGCGTCGTGTCGAAGGTCACCTCGATTGAAATCAAATCCGGATCGCGGCGGGGCGGCAGCGGCGCCCAAATGATGTGCTCCCTGTCACGACGCCAACTCACCCATGCTGGCGCCCAGCGGGTGCCCGGAACCCAGTACCAGCCGATATCGTCGGCATAGCCCCACCGGCCGTAATGGTACGTCGCCCAGCCGAATGGCTCGTCGGACACCCAGAGCCAGCCATACTGCTCGGTATAGACCCAGTGTCCAAGCGTATACGGACGCCAATCGTCAGGCACATCAACCGGCACGAAAACGGTCGCTCCGTGATACGAGACCCAATCACCATAGGAAGACAGGTCTTCGTAGAACGTGCTGATCGAAACGGTGGTGGCAGCCCTTGCCTCGGACACGAGCGACAATGGCGCAATTGGGTTGGGAATCTCGACGACTGTGAGCAGGCAGGCGGTTACGCCGCCCAGCATCAGTCGCACCGCATGTCGGGCAAGGACGCGTTTCATCGTAATCTTCCTCCGAAACAGATCGCCCTTCATCGTACAAACCCGCCGGCTGCCGGATTGTTCCACTTTGCTGACGTTACCCGCATCCGCTCCGGCAACGGCTTGGCATCGCACGATGATACGAAATATCAAAGTTGCTTCATGAGGGCGGTGACCATCACAAATGCGCGCCGAAGGCGCGGCGATAGGTCGTTGGTCAGCGGGCCCGACGGTAAAGGAGCCGCCGCAACAGGCTCTGCGCCAGGCTGTTCGGGCGAAAGCCAAGCCGCTGCGCCGTCTCGCGAATCCGCTCGCGTGTCTCGGCGGTCATCCGCCCCTGCCCGTTCAGCGCTTTGGACGCCGTGGCCACGCTCACGCCGGCGATGGCGGCCACCTCACGCAAGGTGACGGGCTGCTTGGCGGGCGTTGGCTGGGCGTCGGAGGCCATGGTTTGGATATCGATCCGCCCAGGGGGAAAAGCTTTTCTCTTAATGCCCGGCGGGGTTCTGAATAGTGAGGTCAGCGGATGCGGGGCGATTTGAGAAAAGGTTTTCTCAGAGGGAGATTAGGACCGAAATGCGGGTATGGCAAGGGGGATGACTTTGCTAAGGGTGTTCGAGATTTCTCGTTGAGTACGGGGTGTCTGCGATCACTTTGCGTCAGGGGCGGTAATTGCCGAGCAGATACCTTACGTCGCGTTCTGGCCGAAAGCGGGTGGTCTGGTTTCGCGCAGCATAAGCTGCACAGCTGGCATCGCTACCAACCAGTGCTTGCTGACCAGTTACTAGACGCGCCGTGTAATCAGCATAGAAGGCAGACTTAGGTGTTCCAAACACAGGCCGTATGGGAGAATCTCATGGTGGTGCCATCCGTCCTGTTCACCCAGAAGCACTTGCTCCCGAAATCAGCGCTTCGCACGCTGAAGCTATTAACACCGCTGCCAATCTTCTCCTTGGCTTCTGGATGACGGGCCAAGGCAGCCCCCAACACGATGGAGTCGGCGGCGTTAACCCGGTCCCCGACATCATAACGATGAAGCATCGCCTTTAAGTAGGCAACGGCATCGCCTTTCTTCTCGAAGTGCTTAGGGCCGAGAGTCACCGGCTTCTTCTTAGCCATTTCATCCTCCTTTCATGTCACTCAAGAGCCGTTGCGTTCTCGGCTCTGTTTGTCGAAAGCAGCCGCTCGCGCAGTTCCCGAACAATGACAGCAGGAATGTCCATGCCCTCGAGTTGATCGGCGCGCTCTACAACCCACTCGAGACATTCTTCTTGATTGAGATCGTCGCGAGCGATCTTTTCGTAGAGTGCCACCGCGCTCATGCGGGACAGGCCTAGTTCCATCAGGGAGATAAGCGTGCGGGAGGAGACGCCGAACTCGAGCTGGGTGCCGATGTCCAATCCATGGTCGATCAGATCTTCACGGCCTATTGACCTGAGATGCAGATGCAGCACGTCCATGTAGGCCGACAGGTACTTCGGCGCTTTGAAGCGGGCGATCTGTTCAACCAGGGCCATAGTGTCGCGTATAAGCGTCGGCAGGCTATAGGCTCGCTTGACCTCTTCGTGCCAGGCGATGTTCCTGCGGATGATCTCAGCAAGGGACCTGCCCTTCAGCCACTGGAAGACGATTAGGGCGAAAAGCCTGATGCGCCCCTCAGGTTCGAACGCCGGAAACAAACTTCCGTTGATCCGGCGCATGATCGTGACGAACCGGTCATAGCTATCGTCGCTCGCGACCTCGACCGGCAGCAGGTTCTCCGGCTCGCCTTCATAGTTCCTGAAGGTCTCCAGGAGGCGCTGCAGTCCGACGGGACTGACGCCGGGGTGGCGAGCGGCCAACTGCACATCGATGTCTAACTGGTTTGCAAGACCCTGTAGCACTTCGTCGAGTCTAGCGATAAAGGCGGGGTCGTGGCGCTTTGCGAGATCTGCCTGGGAGATTGACCCCAGCCGCATATAGGATGTGAGAAGGTAGGCTCCAACTTGCTCAAACTCCTTAGTGCCTTCCAGATCCGAAAGCGCTTGCTCCGCTCGCTTCGCCAGATAGTCGACGATCCCATCGCCAAGGTCGAGCACGGCATCACTCTCCCGTTTGATCGGATATCTCGCGCGGAGCGGAACACCTTTCGGCCATGCCATTGTATCATTCGGATCGATACAGATAATGTTGCCTTGGAACTCGTCTCCCCAGCGCCCGGCCCGACCCGCCAGATTCCAGAAGTCGTGCGGCTCCATGGGATTGCCGAGTCCCTTGCGAGGACCCCGAACCACAATCGTGCGGCAGGAGAGGTTGACCCCTTCCACCAGCGTCGACGTGCAGACGAGGAAACGAATCTTGCCCAACCGGAACAGCCGCTCAATCTCGAGACGGAGAAGTGAAGGCATGTTGCCGAAATGGAACGCCACGCCCCGCTCAACCATAGGCGCGAGCCGGAAGTGTGGATGCACGCCCTTTCGCGCGAGCTCGGCCAGAGCAGCTAGCTCCGGATCACCGAGTTTTGGCTCAGGCTTCGGTTGAAGCTGACTGATCAGGTCGGCGATGTCCTCGGAGTCGGCTGCGCCGTTGGCGTAGACGAGCGTCCCGCCGCGCTTGCCGGCGGCCGCCGCGATAAAGGCAAGACGCTTGATGAAGCTGGCCGGCGTGGTCGCAAGCTCAAGCGTTCCGATCGGGATCGTGGCGTCCGCTTGCCGCGACTCCAGTGTCCAACGCTTAGGTTTTCCGGAAACCTGTCTCGCCAGCAGCAAGTTCTGGAGGACGGTCGGGACGTCGCTATCGACCGCTACTGTCTCGATGCCCTCCGGTGCGTCCGCCAGGAGTTCGCCCGGATTCTGAGTTGCAGGACTAATGAAGACGAGCTTCATCTTTGGGTTCGTGCGGGCCGAGCGCTCTATCGCCTCCTGTAGGATGACGCCCCTTCCATCGTCGCCGATCTTGTGCGCCTCATCCACGATGAGGAGATCGACGAGGAATGCGTCGCCAAGCACGTTGGCGAGTAGGTGCATCCGCTCCTGCGTAAGGACCAGAACGAGTCGCGCGCCGCCCGCGCGAGCCACGTCGTACTTGCTGCGCAGAGGCAGCGAGGACACCATGATGTCCTTTGCGTCGCCCAGAAGGCTGTACAGATTCGTCTCGATTTCCGAGACGAGGGCCCGGGTGGGAGCGAGATAAACTGCCACCGTCGCCTCGGAAGCGCCGAGCTGGTCAATGAGCCATTGCAGTACGACGAACGTCTTGCCCGACGCGGTGGGCGCAGATGCCGAAAGCCAGTTTGCCTGCGAGGCATTGGTCCAGAATCGCTGCTGGAAGTCATTCACCTGTATCCACGTCCCAGTGGTTGTGACGAGGACCGAACGGTCCATCTCACGGCGCTGAGACTCAAGGCGGAGCGCAACCCCCAGCCGTTCGTCGAGACCGGGTGCCACGAGTTCGCGTCCGACCGCCAGCGAGACGGCGCGGAAGTTGGAAAGCTTCCCGAGCAGCACAGCTCCTGCGTCCCTGACGATCTTGTCTTCGGTGAGGGTGATCGCGGCGACTGCAATCCTGAGGGCAGCCTCCTGGTCCGCCCGCGCCTCGGACCGGGCTAGGATGCTTCCCGCGAGAACGAGGCGTTGCCATTCGATACCCTGCGCAGTTGGCTCGTCAGGCTCTTCCGCAAGGTTGTCCAGATCGGACCGGACAGTCAGGCGGACGATCTTGTCCAAGTCTTCGCGCAGGCCTACCGCGAGCAGCCACGACTGAAGATCCCCGAGGCTCATTTCTTCTTCAAGCCCATCGTCTCGAGGAATACATCCCGAAAGCCCTGCGCAGACGTCAGGGGCACGCAGAAGAACTCGATCTCTAGCTGTTCGAGTTTGTTCTTGGTCAGGCCTTTGCCAATGTTCTCGATCCACCCGACCAGCGCATTGCGCGCCGCCACCGCGATGTCGTCCGCGATTGCCTGGGAGTTCTCCTCGGGGTAAAACGACGCCTTGAAGCCCACTAGCGCCAGCCCGCAGTATCGGACGCGGTTCGATTGGGGCGACGACCGATCGAAGTACTGCCGGAGCGCAGCAGTGAGCGTCGGATCGCTAAGATCCACCTTGTCGCTCAGCAGCAGGAGATCGCGCTCTCGCTCGGCTCCTTCGTGTTCCGGCTCGATCAGATAGGGAGCGAGGGAGTCGAGGCAGGCTCGGATCGCATCACCCGCGTCCTCGTAGATCTTGGACTCGCCCCAGTAGAGTTTCAGGACGCCTTCCGGCGTCACGCCGGCGTAGACGCCGTCCGCGCCATGGTAGTGGAGCCGGTCGTCCGTCTTCAGATCCATCTTGCAAAGGATCTGCGGCAGCTTGAGGAAGCGCTCGGCGAGCAGGAAAAGCAGCATCTCGCCACCTTCGCCCGTTTTCGCAAGGTCGGTGAAAGAACGCTTGGCTCTTTCAACCAATTCGGCGACCGCTTCAGTGCTGTTATACTTCGCGTCGCGCGCCTTCGCCTCAGCGATCTTGGAGCGCGGCAGCGCATAGTCCGCCGCTGCGTTCCTCATGAATTCTGCAAGACGGCGCATCTGGATGCGGCCATTGCCGTCTACGGCAAGACAGTGGCAGTGAATCTTGACCGAATGTCCCGCAAGGAGAACGTCACGCTCAACGAGTGTGAGATGTACGGCTAGCGCTTCTGGATTACCTATGAGCGCGGACTCGAGAACGGTCGCGTTTATCGTCGACAGACTTGCCCCCTGTTCAGGCTCACCTACTTGCCCTCAAAATCAGCCAAATATTGAATCGTAGATTTAACACGACTTCGTTGAAGTTCAACAGCCGTAGCCGCTATAATTACTTCAATTATCCAGATGTAAGAGGCGAACGCGAATCGTTTCTCGATATCCTCAATGGCTCGTAGCGTAGATGAACAGCTGGTTTTAACGAACGTCCCCTATTGTCAGCCGCTCTTATTTCGTAGTCGACCGATATGCGGCGCACTGCGGTCATTCGCGACGCGGACGGTGGACCTCACCGACGGCGCGGTTCTCGGAAGGCCGCTCGGTTCGCCCCCTGGCAGAAAGGACCCCGCCCTGAGAAAACTTATCGTCACCGAATTCATCAGCGTCGATAGCATCGCCGAGGTCGAGAAGCTGCCCAGCGTGACCTGGAATGATGAGATGCACAAATTCAAGGAAGACGAGCTTGCCGACAGCTGCGCCATGCTGTTGGGGCGCGCGACCTATGAGATCTTTGCCGGCTCCTGGCCCAGGGAAACCGGAGACTTCGCCGACCGGTTCAACGCGCTGCCGAAATATGTCGCCTCGACCAGCTTGACGCTGCGCGGATTCCTCCCGCGATTGAGGCGATCGAGTTCGCAGCCACCAGGCGGAGGGTTCTGATCCGCCCTTTCTTGCTGCTGCTGCGGACGTCCTGATTCAGCCACAAGCCCAAATTGCTGGATTTGGCAGCTCTGGAAGGATAAGCTTGGTTTGTGGTTCAGCGATGGAACAGAGACTAGCCGCAATTCTGGCTGCCGATATGGCGGGCTACAGCCGGCTAATGGAGGCCGATGAATCCGGCACGCTCGCACGTCTTCGGACCCATCGCATAGAACTGGTCGATCCCGCCATCGCGAAGAACAAGGGCCGGATCATCAAGACCACCGGAGACGGCATGCTCGTTGAGTTCCAGAGCGTGACCGATGCCGTGAAATGCGCCGTGGAAATCCAACAGCGCATGAAACGGCGCAATTCGGATGTGCCGCAAGAACGGCGTATCGAATTCAGGATCGGCATAAATCTCGGCGACATCATTTTCGACGATGAGGATATTTTCGGCGACGGCGTCAATATTGCCTCGCGCATCGAGCAACTCGCCGACGTCGGCGGTATCTGCGTGACCGCAGCGGTGGCGACCCAAATTGCCGACCGTCTCGAAATTGCCATGGAGGACCTGGGCGAGAAGACGTTAAAGAACATCAGCCGCCCGGTTCGCCTCTATCGCGTTGGGTTTGACAGTTCTGTCCTGCCGGAAGTCGAGGCAAAGCGATCCATCTCGAAACCTTCGATAGTGGTGCTGCCATTCACCAACATGAGCGGCGACCCCGAGCAGGAATTTTTCGCGGACGGATTGACCGAGGACATCATCACCGAACTGTCCCGCCACCATGAGCTGTTCGTGATCTCGCGCAATTCCAGCTTCGTCTACAAGAACCGCGCCGTGAATGTGCGCGAGGTGGCCGAGAAACTCACCGTCCAATACCTGGTGGAGGGAAGCGTCCGCAAGATCGGCGACAGGGTGCGCGTGACGGTTCAGCTCATCGACACGGCGAACGACGCTCATATTTGGGCAGACAAATATGACCGGAAGCTGGACGACATATTCGCGATTCAGGATGAGGTGACCGCGGCGATCGCAGCCACGCTGCCCGGTCGTGTCGAGGCGGCTCAGCGGGACCAGCTCGCGCGGGCGAAACCTGCAAACATGGCCGCGTATGAATGTGTGCTTGCTGCCAAGGTGCTGCATCACCGAAGCACGGTTGCGGATAATGAACGCGCGCAAACCTTGATCGAAAGGGCCGTCACGCTCGACCCCGATTATGCCCATGCCCATGCCTGGCGGGCCTGCATTCTTGGCCAGGCCTGGGTCCATAACTGGTGCGAAGACAGGGATGCCGTCTGGAACAACATCATGGCGGCGCTGGACAGGGCGCTGGCGCTGGACAACAACGATGCCGATGTCCACCGCATTCTCGCGGCAGTGAACGTGAACAACAATGAGCTGACCACAGCGCGCTACCATCAAGAGCGGGCGCTGGCCCTCAATCCCAATTACGATCTCGTGGTGGTGCAGCAAGGCGAGTTATTGACGTGGCTCGGGAGGCCGGAAGAGGGAATTGAATGGATCCGCAAGGCAATGCAGTTGAACCCGCACCACCCGGAGAGGTTCTGGAGCCATCTGGGAAAAGCGCATTTCGCCGCGCGCCAGTATGGCGAGGCGATCGAAGCTTTCATGCATCTGTCAACCATGGACTCGGCTCAGCACGCTTTCGCCGCTGCCTGCTACGGCTGGCTCGGCGACGAAATCGCGGCCGCGGCGCATCTAGGCAAGATCAGAACGCTCGATCCCCAATTCGACCTCGATTCATTTATCGCCACCCTGCACTTTGCCCAGGAGTCTGATGTGCAGCACGTCCGCGAAGGACTGCTGAAAGCCGGTATTGCCAACCTGTAGGCAGCCGGTAGCTACGAACCAGAGCCAATCGGCAAAAACGATGCGGACCTTGTGGCATGACCGAACGACGGGCAGGTCGGAGAAGCTTTTCCCACGGTATCGGTCTTTGGAAGCGAACAGGGAAAACCCTCCCCCTGAAAAAGCGCCGCGCTAGTTGACGGCGCATGTCGCATAAGCCCGCGCCATTCGGCCCTGCCAGAAAGGAACCCGCCATGAGAAAACTCATCATCACCGAATTCATCAGCGTCGATGGCATTGCCGAGGTCGAGAAGCTGCCGAGCGTGGCCTGGAACGATGAGATGCAGAAATTCAAGGACGACGAGCTTGCCGACAGCGGCGCCATGCTGTTGGGGCGCACGACCTATGAGATCTTTGCCGGCTCGTGGCCCAAGGAGACCGGAGAATTCGCCGACCGTTTCAACGCGCTGCCGAAATATGTCGCCTCGACCAGCTTGCAGGCGCTCGACTGGCAGCCGGCCGAGCTGCTGCAGGGCGCGTTGCCGGAAGCGGTCAGAGGGCTGAAGCAAGGCAGCGGCGGCAACATCTATGTGCATGGCAGCCTCAGCGTCGCGCAGGAATTGCTGCGCCACGGCCTGGCCGACCGCATCAGGCTGCTCAGCTACCCCGGTGCCGTCGGCCAGGGCAAGCTGCTGTTCCCGCCCGGCGCACAATTGCCGCTCGAGCTGATCTCGGCCACGCAATTCAGCAACGGCGTGGTGGCGCTGGAGTATGCGGCTGGGATGGGCAAGCGGTGATGACAGCCAAGCTCGCCCCTTGAGGGGGAGATGCCCGGCAGGGCAGAGGGGGGCGTCTCGCGTAATGCGCCAACCCCTACCGACGCAAGAGGGGGGCCGCGCCCGGTCGAACCGACCCCCTCTGTCGCCTTCGGCGACATCTCCCCCTCAAGGGGGGAGATTGGCAGCGCCCCTACACCGTCCGCTGCCTGCCCTCGACCGCAGCGTCTTCCCGCGCCTTCAGTGCCTTCTCGATCTCGCGCTTCAGCTCGTCCTTGATCGCCACCGTCTCGGCCATCAGCGCCTCGACCTTCATGAAATCGAGCACCCGGTATTTCGAAACGGCCGGCCTGATCAGAATGTCGGGCCGGCTCTGGTTCAGCTTGCTGGCGATGATCGACTGCATCATCAGCTGCGTGGCGCCGAACATCAGGTCGACGGAGGTCGGGAATTTGCGGCCGGCCTCGGTCGGCGCGCCGACCACGTCGACGGCGATGATGATGTCGGCGTCGAGCTCGATCAGGTCGAACGGCACGGGATTGTAGATGCCGCCGTCGATCAGCAGCCTGCCGTCGCGCATCACCGGGCGGAACACCGCCGGGATCGCCGCCGAGGCGGCCAGCGCCGAATGCAGCTCGCCTTCGTCGAACACGGCGAGCTTGTGGCCATAAAAGTCCGTTGCCGTCACCTTCAGCGGTATCTTCAATTCGGCGAAGGTCTCGGGAATGGCGTCGGGCAGGAACGCCTTGAGGATGCGCTCGACATTGAACTGGCTGACCCGCAGGCCGCCCTGCATCGCCTCGGCAAAAGTGCCGGGCCGCGCCCGCCACATGCGCGTCGCCACTTCGGCGCGACGGCCGAGGATCGAGCGCGTATAGTCGTGGATGTCCTTGCCGGTCATGCCCGAGGCCATGCCCGCGCCCATGATGGCGCCGATCGACGAGCCGGCGATTGCTGCCGGCCTTATGCCCAGCTCGTCCAGCGCCTCGATGACATGGATATGCGCCAGCCCACGCGCCCCGCCGCCGCCAAAGGCGATGCCGAAGCTAGGGCTCATCCCTTGTTGGCCGCGCCGAGCTTCGGCCCGACCACCATAACGGCCGGCTCGGCGGAGAGCAGCTTTTTCGCCACCGCTTTCACCTGATCCAGCGTCACCGCGTTTATCAGGGCGGCGCGGCGCTGCATGTAGTCGATGCCGAGCTTGCCGAGCTGGATCTCGACCAGCGTTGAGGCGATCGCGCCGGAGGAATTCAGATTGTTTATGGCATAGGCGCCGATCATGTATTTCTTGGTCGCCGCCAGCTCGGCTTCGGTCGGCCCCTCCTCGGCCATGCGCTTGACCACGTCGCGCACCACGGCCAGCGTCTCGGCCGCCCTGTCGGCGCGGGTCGAGGTGGTGATGGACAGCGCCTCGGAATGCTGGTGGTCGACGAGGTCGGAGCTGACGCTGTAGGCCAGGCCGCGCTTCTCGCGCACCTCGTCGAACAGCCGCGAGGTGAAGGTGCCGCCGCCGAGGATCTCGTTCATCAGCACCGCGGCGAAGAAATCCGGCGCGTTCCGCTTCACGCCGGGATAGGCGAGTTGCAGCGAAGCCTGCGGCTGGTCGTAGACGACCTCGAGCTGCTGGCCGAGCTTCAGGTCGATATCGGGAACGGGCGTAAGCGCCTGCTTTTCCGGCAGGCTGCCGAACACCAGGTCGAGCTTCTGCTTCAGCGTCTCGGCGTCGATGGCGCCGACCACCGCGACATGCAGGCCGTCGCGGGCGAAATTCGCCTTGTGGAAGGTGCTGAGATCGGACGGCGTAATCGTCGCGATGCTTTGCCTGGTGCCCTGGTAGGGCCGCGCATAGGGATGATTGCCATAGATCGCTTCCAGCCATTTGCGCTGGGCGAGCGTATCGGGATCGCGCTCGTTGGCGATGATGCCGGACAGGATCTGCGCGCGGATGCGGTCGATCGGCACTTGGTCGAAGCGCGGCTGGTTGACTGCCACGCGCAACAGGTCGAAGGCGCCGTCGCGCTGGTCGGCCAGCATGCGCATCGAGCCGTAGATGCCGTCGCGCTGCGCCTCGAAGCTCATCTCTGCACCGACGTCGTCGAGCTTGATCTGGAAGGCCTCGCTGTCGAGGTTGCCGGCACCTTCGTCGAACAGGCCGCTCATCAGATTGGCAAGCCCTTCCTTGCCGGGCGGGTCCTGCGTCGCGCCGCCATCGAAAACGAAGCGGATAGCGACGATCGGCACCGAATAATCCTCCACCAGCCAGGCGGTGATGCCCTTCGACGAGGTCACCTCCTGGATGTTCACGGCGGCGCGAGCGGAAAGCGCCGGCAGGAGGAGGAAGACGAGGGAGAGAATGAGGGTGGCCAGAAGAGGGCCGGCGCGCCAATTGCCAAGGTCGGCGCCGCCCCTCATCGCCCTGCCGGGCACTTCTCCCCGTATAGTGACGGGGAGAAGGGGCTGGCCGCTGTCCCGGCGCTCGCTCTGCAAACGCTGAAGATTGGCGAAACCGTCGATGACGGCGCCCCTCTCCCCGTCCCTATACGGGGAGAGGATGCCGGCAGGCAGGTGAGGGGCGGCGCCGACGCTCAAACTCATCATCAAATCAATTCCCAGCCTGGGTTTGCGGCAGAAGATAGCCGGTCGTTGCGTGGTCGAGATTGAGATAGCGGGCAGCGACTTCCTTGACCTGGTCGGCGGTGACCTTGCGGATGCGGTCCGGCCATTGCTGGACGTCCTGGACGTTGCCGCCGGTGGCGAGCGTCGAGCCGTAGATGTTGGCCATGTCCTCCTGCTTGTCGCGGGCAAAGATCATCGAGCGTACGAAACGGTCCTTGGATTTTTCCAGCTCGTCGCTGGTGACGCCGTCTTTCGCGATGCGGGCGATCTCGGCGTCGACCGCGGCCTCGATGTCGGCAAGCTTGGCATCGCCGCGCGGCGCGCCGTAGACGGTGAAATTGGTGTCGTCGAGCATGGTGCCCTGGAAGAAGGCGCCGGCCTCGGCGGCGATGCCTTGCCTGACGACAAGCTCCTGGTAGAGCCGGCTGCGGTTGCCGCCGCCGAGGATTTCGGACAGCACGTCGAGCGCTTCGGCTTCGCCGGGCTTTGCCGTGTGATAGGACGGGACCACCCATTGCGTGGTAAAGCTCGGCACGCTGACGCGCCCGTCGGTCAGCGTCACCGTGCGCCTGGTGTTCTGCTCGGGCTCAACCGGGCGGATGCGCGGCGGCAGATCCGGGCCGCGCGCGATCTTGCCATAGGTCTTTTCGGCCAGCGCCTTGACCGTTTCCGGTTCGACATCGCCGGCCACCACCAGCACGGCATTGTTGGGTGTATAATATTTGTTGTAGAAGGCCATCGCGTCGGTGCGGTTCAGCTTCTCCATCTCCTGCATCCAGCCGATGACCGGAATGCGGTACGGCTGGTTCTGCCACAGCGTGGCGTCGATTTCCTCGTCGAGCACTGCCTGCGGATTGCTATCGATGCGCGAGCGGCGCTCCTCGAGGATGACGTCCCGCTCGGTCTTGATGACATCGTCGTTGAGGATGAGATTGCGCATGCGGTCGGCCTCGAAGCCCATCATCTCACCGAGCGCCTGCGGCACCACCGTCTCGTGAAAGGCGGTGTAGTCGTAGGAGGTGAAGGCGTTGTCCGAGCCGCCGATGGCGGCGACGGCACGGTCGAGCTCGCCCGCAGCATGGTTGCTGGTCGCCTTGAACATCAGATGCTCGAAGAAATGGGCAATGCCGGACTTGCCCGGCGGCTCGTCGGCGCTGCCGATCTTGTACCAGACCATATGGGTGACGATGGGGGCGCGGTGATCGGGGACGACGACGACCTCCATGCCGTTGTCGAGCAGGAAATCGGTCACGACGCCATCGTCAGGATTGTTATCCGCCAGAGCCGGCGCGGCCATCACCAGAGCCAGTCCCAAGAGCGTTCCGCGCAGCCATTCAGCCTGAAATGTCATAGATGGCTCCGGTTTGTGGTGGGACGATAGGCGGGGTTGCTGGTCGAGGCAAAGCGAATTGTTCGTCATTTTGAAGGCGCCACCGTGGAAGCCGAACTCAGGCGGCCTCGATGAACCGGATGACCGTCTCGCCATAGTTGCGCTCGTCGACAACCGAAAAGCCCGGCCCTGCCTCGAACGGCGCCGCCGCCGCTTCCTCGACGACGCAGAGCGCGCCAGGGGCGAGCCAACCACCGGCCTTGGCCGAGCGCAACGCACGTTCGCCAAGGCCTTTGCCATAGGGCGGATCGGCGAAGACCAGGCCGAATGCGGCGATGGTGCCCGCCTCGCCCAAGCCCGTCGCGTCGCGGCGGAATATCTTGGTGCGGCCGGTGAGGCCGAAGGCCTCGACATTGGTGCGGATCAGGCCGCGCCCTTCGGCGGATTCTTCGATGAAGACAGCGTAGGAGGCGCCGCGCGACAGCGCTTCGAGGCCGAGCGCGCCGGTGCCGGCGAACAGGTCGAGCACGCGCGCGCCGTCCAGTTTTTCAGGAAAGCGATGCGCCAGCACGTTGAAGACCGCCTCACGCGTGCGGTCGGTGGTCGGGCGGATGGCAAAGGTGCGGGGCGTCGCCAGCGGACGCCCGCGAAACTCACCGCCGACGATCCGCATTGCTTCCCTTCGGGCCGCCGCGCGGGCGGTCGCCACCGCCATCCGGGCGCTCGCCGCGCGGTTTGCCGAACGGCTTTGCACCGCCGCCTTGCGGCTTGCCGCCGGGCTTGCCGTAAGACGGCTTGAACGATGCCTTGCGCGCCTTGTTTTCCGCCGCCTTGGCGGCGTCTGCCTCCGCCCTGCCCTTGCCGATCGGCCGTGCGCCCGGCGCCATCCAGACATTGGCCTTGCGCTGGCCCGGCGGCTCGATCGGCCGCTGCTCGCGTTCGGATTTTTTCCCACCGAAGCCGCCACGAGGCTTGTCGCCGCGGGGTTTGTCCCCGAAGTCGCTGCGTTCAGGTCTGGGGCCACGCTCGCCAAAGCTCTTTTTTGGCCCAAAGCTCCTGTCAGGGCTTGTCGACAGCTTGCCGAGCGCTTCGTCGCGGCTGCCTTCGCGGCGCTTGCGGTTCTTGATCAGGCCGCCCTCGCCGATCGGCCGGCGTTCGCCGTCGCGGGTGAATTTCGGCCGCTCGGGCTCCTCTTCGCGCTCACGCCTGACCGGCTTGTTGGAAAACGGCTTGGCGATATCGGCATCGAAATTGGCGCCGGACTCTTCGACCAGGCGCTCGCCGAGCTGGTCGCGCAGCACGCGGCCCTTGATCTCCAGCACATGGCCTTCCGGCAAATCGTCGAGCTGGAACGGCCCGTAGGAAATGCGGATCAGCCGCGTCACGTCGAGACCGAGCGCGCCCAGGATGTTCCTGACCTCGCGGTTCTTGCCTTCGCGCAGGCCGAGTGTCAGCCAGGCGTTCGAACCCTGCTCGCGGTCGAGGGTCGCCTCGATGGCGCCGTAAAAGACACCGTCGACGGCAATGCCTTCGCGCAGGCCGGCAAGCGCGCTTTCCTCGACCTTGCCGTGAACGCGCACGCGGTAGCGTCGCAACCAGCCGGTCGCCGGCAGTTCGAGCACGCGCGACAGGCCGCCATCATTGGTGAGCAGCAGCAGGCCTTCGGTGTTGATGTCGAGCCGGCCGATGGTCATCAGCCGCGGCAGCCCGGGCGGCAGCACATCGAAGACGGTCTTGCGGCCTTCGGGATCGCGGTTGGTGGTGACCACGCCGGCCGGCTTGTGGAACAGGAACAGCCTGGTGCGCTCGATCGGCGGGATCTCCATGCCGTCGAGATGGATGATGTCGCCGGGCATGACATTGAAGGCCGGCGAGGACAACACCTTGCCATTGACCTTGACGCGGCCGGCCGCAATCAGTTCCTCGGCGTCGCGGCGCGAGGCCAGACCGGCACGCGCCAGCCGCTTGGCAATGCGTTCGCCGGCTTCTTCCGTTGCCTCGACGCGACGCGGGCGCGGCTTGAAGCCGCCTTCCGATGCCACCTGTGCCCTTTGTGCCCCTTGCGGTCGATCGCCGCCAAAATCACGCTTGGGACGATCGCCAAAATCACGCTTGGGACGGTCGAAGCGCCTCTCGCCGCGCTCGCTTTCGGCAGCTGCCGGCCGGTCGCCGCGCGGAGTGTAAGGCTTGCGCGGACCTTCGCGCTTTTCATAAGGCGTGCCCTCCGGACGCGGCCCTTTGTTGAACGGCCTGTCGCCGCCTTTGAAGTCGCGCTTCGGCCGCTCGCCTTCGGCAGCTGCCGGCCGGTCGCCGCGCGGCGCATAAGGCTTGCGTGGACCCTCGCGCTGTTCATAAGGCTTGCCTTCCGGACGCGGCCCTTTGCTGAATGGCCGGTCGCCGCCTTTGAAGTCGCGCTTCGGCCGTTCGCCTTCGGCGGCCGCCGTCCGGTCGCCGCGCGGAGTGTAGGGTTTTTTGGCGCCGAAGGGCGGCTTGCCGCCCTTGCCGGGAGCGCTATCGCGACCACGCGACCCTGCCGGCTTCGGGCCGGCCTTGCGCGGGAATTTCTTGTTTTTGTCGTCCATGTGGCCTTTGCTCGTTTGCGCGGGTAGTAACAGGATCGCGCTCTAGTGGCGAGGAGATAATCGGAATGGAAACCGCGTGAAGCGGCAGGATTTCATGGCGCTGGCGCTTAAAGAAGCCGAAGCCGCCTCCCAGCGTGGCGAGGTGCCGGTTGGCGCGGTCGTCGTCGGCGGCGATACGGTCGTTGCGAGTGCCGGCAACCGCACCCGCGAGTTTGCCGATCCCACCGCCCATGCCGAGATGCTGGCGATCCGCGAGGCCTGCCGCAAGCTTTCCAGCGAGCGGCTCAGCGGCCACGATCTCTATGTGACGCTGGAGCCATGCGCCATGTGTGCCGGCGCCATCTCCTTCGCCAGGCTGCGCCGGCTTTATTTCGGCGCTGCGGACGAGAAGGGCGGCGCAGTGGTCAACGGCGTTCGCTTCTTCACGTCACCGACCTGCCACCATGTGCCCGACATCTATCCGGGCATGGCCGAGAACGCAGCAGCAGCATTGCTGAAGGACTTTTTTCGCGAGCGACGCGGAGCCTGATTTTCTGGTCCAGCAGACGGTCCATCCAAGTCAGCTAATCCAGGGCAAGAACGTCTCTGGCGCCGTCAGCCTACCAGGGCAGCCAGTCGAACATGCCGCCGCTCTTACTCTTGGCGGCCGCCTCCCTCTTGAGGCGGCGTTCCTTCTTGTACTCGTCCTCGCCGAGGTCACCCTGCGGCGCGGTGGCGGCGGCAGCGCGGTATTGCACCGGTGGCTCGCTCAGATATCTGCGGGTGGTCGGGTCGCCCTGTTTGCCTTCAGCCCGGCGGCGCATGATTTCCGCGGCGCGGCTCTTGTCCGAATCGGCCGGAGTCCAGGCTGGCGGGTGGCTCGAGCCCGACAGCTTCAGCGCGGCCTTGACCGACGCCGGATCCGTCTGCACGTCATCGATGACCTGCGCCTGGTAGGCCGGGTCGTCCTGATGCAGGGTGGCATCGGCGCGCAGGCGGGCACGGCGCTGCTCCGGCGATTCGGGCCATTCGGCACTCGCCGTCTCGATGCTTTCCTGCGGCGGCGGCAAGACTTCCTTCTGCCCCGGCCCTGGCTTCACCAGCGTGGGGCGCGGCTTGTAGTCGATACTATCCTTGCGCTTGGGTGCGAAGGAAAAAGCCCCGGTGAGGTCGCCGGCAAGCTGCGCGCCCGCGGTCTTGTCGGTCCCGTAAGTGGGCGAGCCCATGCAGCCGGACAAAGCGAGGCCCGATACGACAAGCGGCGCCAGCAGCGCAACGCGCGCGTAAGTTCTCTCGGTCATGCCAAAAAGTCCCACTGTAGACAGCCTCTCGATTGCCGCCGGCCAAAGAAAGGTCCGGTCCCCATCGCCTATGCTCTTCCGACGGAATTCCGGCGACAATTTGTCGTCCGGAGTTTCGCGTGTTTACCTCAACCACTCGTTAAGGGCAACGCGCGGGGGCCGATCGGCCGCCCGCCGTGGCATTTGTGCACCGCCTTAAAGACGGCTCAAAGCCTTCAGCTCATGCAGAACAGCGGCGTCACGGGCCGAAACATCCGGGAATTCCGGATCTGAGCCGACATCGGCGGTGTAGCGCCAGGAGCGCGCGCACTTCACCAGGCCACGGTCCTCCGCCTTCTCGACGACCACGGCGACGCCCTTGACGTCGTCGAGGGTAAAGCTGCCCGCCGACGCCTTGCCGTGCACGATTACCAGATCGCTGGTGATCGCCATCTCGGCCATGTCGACATCGGCGATCGCCGCTTCGAGCGCGGCGTCGTCGAGGGTGACGACCGGCACCGCTTCCAGCGAAGAGCCGATGACCTTCTGCGCGCGGGCAATTTCCAGCGCGCCGGTGACGACACGGCGAACCTGCCGAACCTTGCGCCACTTCTCCGCCAGCGCCTCGTTCCTCCAGTCCGCCGGGATTTCCGGGAACTGGTCGAGATGCAGGGAGACCGCATCCGGATGACGGTCGAGCCAAGCCTCTTCCATGGTGAAGGGCAGCATCGGCGCCAGCCATTTCACCAGGCAGTCGAAGAGATGGCGTACCACCTGCACGGAAGCCTTGCGCTTCACGCTGGAAGGCGCTTCGCAGTAAAGCGCGTCTTTGCGGATGTCGAAATAGAAGGCCGACAGCTCTACCACCATGAAGTCGAGCAGCGCGCGGGTGATGCGCTTGAATTCGAACGCGTCGTAGCCCGAGCGTACGACCTCATCGAGTTCAGCGAGCCGGTGCAGCATCAGCCGCTCCAGTTCAGGCATCCTATCCAGCGGCACCTCCTCGCCATCGTCGTGGGCGAGCGTGCCCAGCATCCAGCGGATGGTGTTGCGCAGCTTGCGGTAGGCGTCGATATTGGTCTGCAGCACGTTCTTGCCGAGCCGCTGGTCCTCCCAATAATCGGTCGCCACCACCCACAGCCGCAAGATGTCGGCGCCGGACTGCCTGATGACGTCCTGCGGCACGACGGTGTTGCCGAGCGACTTCGACATTTTCCGCCCCTCCTCATCCATGGTGAAGCCATGGGTGACGACGGTGTCGTAGGGCGCCCTGCCCCTGGTGCCGCAGCTTTCGAGCAGCGAGGAGTGGAACCAGCCGCGATGCTGGTCGGAGCCTTCGAGATAGACGTCGGCCGGCCATTTCAGGTCGGGCCGGTCCTCAAGCGTGAAGGCATGCGTCGAGCCTGAATCGAACCAGACATCGAGGATGTCCATGACCTGCTGCCATTTCGAGGCATCGTGATTGCCGAGGAACCGCTCCGTGGCGCCGGCGGCGAACCAGGCGTCGGCGCCTTCTTTCTCGAAGGCGTCCATGATGCGCCGGTTGACTGCCTCGTCGCGCAGCACATTGCCGTCGGCATCCGCAAACACGGCGATCGGCACACCCCAGGCGCGCTGGCGCGACAGCACCCAGTCGGGGCGCTCCTCGATCATGGCGCGGATGCGGTTCTGGCCGGCGGCGGGCACGAAGCGGGTATCGTCGATGGCTTTCAGGGCGCGGCTGCGCAGCGTCGTGCCGTCGCCAAGTTCCTTGTCCATATAGACGAACCATTGCGGCGTGTTGCGGAAGATGATCGGCTTCTTCGAGCGCCAGGAATGCGGATAGGAGTGCTTCAGGCGGCCGCGCGCGAACAGCGCGTTGCGCTTGATCAGCTCGTCGATGACAGCCTGGTTGGCGTTGCCCTTCTTGCCATTGTCGTCGATGACGCGCGCCGCTCCACCCTCGCGGTCCGGGCCGAAGCCCGGCGCGTCCTTGGTGAAGAAGCCGGCATCGTCGACGGTGAAGGGGATCGCGGTGTCGATGCCACGCTGGCGAAGATCAGAGGCAGCATCCATCCAGGCGTCGAAGTCTTCGCGGCCATGTCCCGGCGCGGTGTGGACGAAACCGGTGCCGGCATCGTCGGTGACGTGATCGCCGGCGAGCATCGGCACGGGGAAATCGTAGCCGCCACCCAGAGCTTTGAGGGGATGCGAAAGCGTAAGGTTTTCAATCTCTTCGGCGCCAACGCTGCGAAGCCGATTCAGAGTGACCTTGGCCTTCGCGGCAGCGTCGTCCTCAAGCTTCTCGGCAAAGATCAGCTTTTCGCCGGGCTGAGGACCAAAGGCGTTCTCGGCCGCGGTAACCTCGTAGAGACCATAGTTGATGCGCGGCGAGTAGTTGACGGCGCGGTTGCCGGGGATCGTCCACGGCGTCGTCGTCCAGATGACGACGTTGGCATCAAGCAGATCGAGCGACGTCTGCGTCAGCTTGGGATCAAGGGCTGGCTGCCCATCCTTGATGTTGATGACCTGGCGAGCGAGGCTGACGACCGGAAACTTCGCCCAGATCGTGTCCGACTCATAGTCCTGGTATTCGACCTCCGCCTCGGCCAGCGCGGTGCGCTCGACCACACTCCACATCACCGGCTTGGAGCCGCGATAGAGCTGGCCGGACATGGCGAATTTCAGCAGCTCGCCGGCGATGCGCGCCTCGGCATGGAAAGCCATCGTCGTATAGGGATTGTCGAAGTCGCCGACGACGCCGAGCCGCTGGAATTCGGAACCCTGCACCTTGATCCAGTGCGCCGCAAACTCACGGCATTCCTGCCGGAACTCGTTGACCGGCACCTCGTCCTTGTTCTTGCCCTTGGCGCGGTACTGCTCCTCGATCTTCCATTCGATCGGCAGGCCGTGGCAATCCCAGCCTGGTACATAGTTCGAGTCATAGCCGCGCATCTGGAACGAGCGGGTGATGACGTCCTTGAGGATCTTGTTCAGTGCGTGGCCGATATGGATGTTGCCATTGGCGTAGGGCGGGCCGTCGTGCAGCACGTATTTTTCGCGGCCGACTGCGTCTTCGCGCAACTTGCGGTAAAGGTCCATGTCCTGCCAGCGCTTGACCAGCAGCGGTTCCTTTTCCGGCAACCCGGCGCGCATCGGGAAATCCGTCTGCGGCAGGTAGAGCGTTTTGGAATAATCGATCGTCTCGGCGGTCTCGGTATCAGTCATTCGTCTGCCATATGCGTTGCCGGCGGCAAAAGAGCCCGGGCGTTGAACTATCATGATCTGGAAAAAGCGCGAGAGGCCGCGCGCAAGATTCCCGGCGGCTCCGGCGGCGGTCAGGCCGCCCGGAGCACCGGGCCTGTAATTCGTATCGCAGGCGCGAATGCGCTGATAAAGTGCGTCATGACCGGGCTTTTAAACGAGGCCGGCCCTATTGAAAAGCCCGAACTCTGATGCTTCCTCCTAAGAGCATGTACCAACTGCGGTTTACATTTCACAGTTAGCGCGCCGGAAGGAACGAAATGTGACTCTGACGATTACCGAGTCCGAACGCGCCCTGCGACTTCATATTTCAACGATGGCGGATCGTGTTTTTCGGCAACCATGAAAGGGCGCAGCGCTGGCTGCGCAAGCGAAGTCGGGTACTCAACGAGGCGCCCATCAATCTCCTACAATCCGAAACAGGTGCGATGCTTGTGGAAGAGGAACCCAACCGCATCGCCTACGGCATAGTCGCCTGAGCCATGCGGCTGCGCGCAGTATGTAACCTGCGACATCACATCGAGAAATCGAAGCGATAGGTCGTCGACACGCCGACCATAAACTGATCCCTGGAGCCGCGCTCCTTGACCAGGCTGGAATCGGCGGCCGGGCCCATCAGGCGGGAATATTCGCCGAACAGACTGGCCGTCATCGGCTCGGTCACCTTCCAGGTCACCGCGCCGCCCGGGCCCGCCGACTTCACCCCGCCACCGGGATGATATTCGCTGAGCCCCGAGGCCAGGGACTCCTCGGCATCAACGCCGTAATAGGCGTCGAAATAGTCCGATGAGGCGAACGAAACGCGCGGTCCGGCCGAAATCCTGACGTCGGGCGTCACATCGTAAAAGGCGTCGGCGGCGATGTCGGCGACAAAACCGTTATGGGCGCGAATGCCGTGCCGCATTTCGGCGCGGGCACGCAGCCAATCCAAAGGATAGAATTCGAAGAAGCCGCCGGCCTCGCCGCCCCAGCGCACCGGGTCGAGACCCTTCAATTCGTCGGCGTCACCACCGTCGCGGGAAAACAGGAACTTGCCTGTCAGGCCGGCGCGGACGCCGCCATCGTCGATCAATGCCAATGAGATATTGTCGTTGCGCGAGGTGAAGCGCGCCGCGGGACCAGCCTTGCCGAGCGAGATGATCGGCGAGGCACTGAGCAGGTACTTCTTGCCGCCCTCGAAATTCGGAGCAACCATGCCGGTGGCACCGACCGTCAGGTACCAGTCTCCGGACAGCCAGCCGAAGGTGCCCTCGCCGGCCTTGGCAACGCCGCAGGTGCCGAGCATGAATGCGGCCAAGATCGTCGGGACAGACCGCATCGTTACTCCATACGTCGAACGCATTGGCGGATACAACCAGCCTTGACTGAAGCCATGGCGCCAGTTCGGTAAAATTTGACTTAATATCCGCAACATTGGCCGCGTTGGCCGGCCTGTTCCGCGTTGCAGTCGATTGTTTGGCGCACCAAGATTCCAGATCAAGTGTTTGGAATACGATAGCAGTTGCCTCGGCAGGGGTTACAAACATTCGCGGACAAACATGCCTGCGCTGTGAAGAGCACGGCGACCGGCGCTCAACCCCGCATTCCAAACCGGCCAAGCGTGAATCATATGCGGCCAAATTTCGAGACCTACTTTGACGTCAGCCGCGCCAGCGGCTTCGGCGAGCCGAGTTGCGTCCGACAACAGCGTCTCGGCCGAACCGGCTTGTATCAGCATTGGGGGAAATCCGCTCAGATCGGCGAACAAGGGCGAGATCAGCGGATCGCGCCGACCAACGCCATTGGGAACATAGGCCGTTGCCAGTTCCTCCAAATACGCCCGGTGGATGATAGGGTCGATTGCGTCCTTGGTTGATAGTGTCGCGCCGGACATCGAAAGGTCCGTCCAGGGCGAAACCAGCCAAAGACATTGCGGCAACGGCTCGCCTGCCGTGCGCAATATACTGACCAGCACAGAGTGAGGTTGCCGCCCGCACTGTCTCCGCCAACCACGATGCGATCCGACGCGATGCCTTGCCGGCTCAGAAAGCGCCATGCGGTGAGTGCGTCTTCATGTTGCGCAGGGAAAGGATGTTCCGGTGCGCGGCGATAGTCGATCGCGAGGGTGCGTATTCCCATTGCCCGACCTGCCTCGGTAACCATTCGACGATGACTTTTAAGGGAGCCGGAGCAGTAGCCACCACCGTGGAAAAAGAGCAGAACCTTATCCCTGTCACTCCCGGGCGCCAGCGACCACTCTCCCTCGAGGCCATCGAAAACCACATGCTCGCATCGGATGTCCTCCGCGACTGGCCACACCGAACCGACTTCGTCGAGCCGTGCCCGGCGTTCGTCCCAGCGGACCGTTCGAGGCTTTGAGGTCAACAACCTGCGGACGGCGTTGATCTCCGTCAGATCGAGGTGTTCGTCCGCATCGCTCATTTTGCTTCCCCAGTCTTGCCAAGCGCCGAGAAAGGCGAACAGCCAAACGTCATCGACAAGATATCGATTGCCTGCTTGCAAATATAGCGACGAACCAGCGCCACGATCATCTTGCGATCAGTCCGATCAACATCAGCGAGAAATCGCCCGACGTCCGTGCCATATTTGGCGGTGCGCTGCCGTGTCAGCCAATTTTCGATTTGCTCGACGCTGCAAGGTTCAAAAGGGGGGAATTCCGATGCCGGACAATTCGTATGCCGGACGCAAGGTTGTGACATGCGGATGCGGATGCGACCGGCGTTGCGCGGCGTTTGGAGGTCTGGCTCTGTATCAAAGCTCGACGTTGCGGCCGCTTTGCGGACAGGAGCTATTCTCCAACTAAACCTCGGCGTGACCACGGTTTGGCCTGAGGGCGCAAGCCCACGTTTCACGGAAATACACTCGCAGCGGCTGCTCGTGCCAAAAGCAGGCGTACCGCCCGAGCATGGGTGTGACCCTCACAGCCTGCTCGCTTTACGAGAAGGCCTATCGGCGTTACCTTCAAAGCCGACAAAAAAGGCCAAGTAGTCTTGAGGGAGAGGGCGATGACACTGCACGGCGATGCCTTGAAAGATGCGATCAGCCAGACGCGGGCGAAATGGGGATGGTTCGTCGCGCTCGGGGTGCTGCTGCTTGTCTTCGGCGGCATTGCCTTCGGCAATCTGTTCATCGCAACCGTCGCCTCGGTCTTTGTCGTGGGCTGGCTGATGCTGATGGCCGGCATTGTCGAGATCATCCATGCCTTCGGTGTGAAGACATGGGGCCGCTTCTTCTATTGGCTGCTCAGCGGCCTCCTCTACGCCGTCGCCGGCTTCTTCGCGTTCGACAATCCGGTCCTCGCCTCGACGGTGCTGACCTTCCTCCTGGCGGTCGCGCTTCTTGCCTCAGGCGTGCTCAGGGCCTGGGTCGGCTACAGCCACCGGCCACAGCCCGGCTGGGGCTGGGTGGTCGCGGCCGGCGTCATCAGCGCGCTGGCGGGACTGGTCATCGCCATGGGCTGGCCGGTCAACAGCGTGTGGGTGCTGGGCCTGTTCCTGGCCGTCGACCTGATCTTCCAGGGTTGGAGCTTCATCGCTCTTGGCTTGGCGCTGAAGAGATAAATTCTGGTTGAGCATGATCTTAATCGGAAAACCGGTTCCCACTTTTTTGCTTCGCTGACCTTCGGTTCGGGACCATGCTCTAAAAAGCTATGGCCGCGTCCAGCCCGGAAAGCGGCCTGACGCCGGCGAGCAGTGCCTTCGCCTCGGCCTCGTCACGCTTCATCTGGGCGACCAGCGCGTCAAGCCCGTCGAATCTCACCTCCGAGCGCAGGTAGCCGAAGAAGGACACGGCACAAATCTCGCCGTAGAGGTCGCCGGAAAAGTCGAAGACGAAGGTCTCCAGCAATGGCGCGCCATTGTCGTCGACCGTCGGCCGGCGGCCGAAGCTGGCGACGCCATCGTGAAGCGAACCGTCGGCGCGGCGGAAGCGGACGGCATAAATCCCTTCCTTGAGGGTGGCTTCCGGCGAAAGCCTCATGTTCGCGGTCGGAAAGCCGAGTGTCCGGCCGAGCTGCTGGCCGCCGATCACCTCCGCCTCGACGGTGAAACGGTAGCCGAGCAAACCGGCGGCCTCGGCCACATTGCCCTCGCACAGCAGCCTGCGTATGCGGCTCGACGACACCACCTCGGCGCTTTCGTCGCGAAACGCATCCACCAGCGTGACGCCGAAGCCGTGGCGCTCGCCGGCAGCCATCAGATAGGCCGGGCCGCCCTGGCGGTCCTTGCCGAAATGGAAATCGAAGCCGGTGACGGCGTGGCTTATGCCGAGGTTGCGCTCGAGCACGCCGGTGACGAAAGCCTCCGCCGACAAGGCGGCGAACTCGCGTGTGAACGGCTGCTCGACCAGCGCCGCAAAGCCCAGATGCGACAACAGCCGCGCCTTCATCGGCGGCGGCGTCAGCACGAACAACGGCATGTCCGGCCTGAACACCTTTCGCGGATGCGGTACGAAGGTCAGCACCAGGGCGGGTACGCCGCGACGCTCCGCTTCGGCGCGCGCGCGTTCGAGCACCGCCTGGTGGCCGCGGTGGACGCCGTCGAAATTGCCGATAGCCACCACGCCGCCGCGCAAATGGGGCGGCAGCGGTGCGGTTGCGGAAATGCGTTCGAACATGGCCGTCATGGCTTGAACCTATTGCAGCCTGGGAATCACCGCGACCGGCCTGTAGCCATATTTTTCCAGGAAGGCCGCGAGCCTGGCCGGATCCGGCTGCAGCGTCTCACCGTAATCACGGGCATGGATGCCGCCCGATACGTAGAGCACGTCGAAGCCATTGTCGGCCGCGCCCTTGATGTCGGTCATCATGCCGTCGCCGATGGCCAGAACTTGCGAACGCTCGACCGGGCGGCCGAGAATGACGGCGATCTCCTTCATGGCGACATCATAGACCGGCGCGTAGGGTTTGCCGGCGATCAGCGTGCGTCCGCCAAGCTGTGCGTATTCGCGGGCCAAAGCGCCCGCGCACCAGATCATGCGTTCGCCGCGCTCGACGACGATGTCGGGATTGGCGCAAATGAAGGGCAGGTTCCTGGCACGCAGCCGCAGCAGAAGATCGGCATAATCCTCCGGCTTCTCCACCTCGTCATCGAACAGGCCAGTGCAGACCACGCCGGATGCTTCGAACTCCTCGACGAGTTCGACGTCGAGGCCCTCATAGAGCGTGAAATCCCGATCGGCGCCTATGTGGAAGATCTTTCGCGGCCCTTCCGCGATCAGGTCGCGGGTAACGTCGCCGGACGTCACGACACGGTCGTAGGCGGCGGGAGGAACGCCGATGGCGTTCATCTGCGCCACCACGTCGGCGCTGCGACGCGGCGAATTGGTGATCAGCACGACAGGTATTTTCGCCGCGCGAGCAGCGATCAGCGCGGCAGCCGCCGCCGGGAAATGCCATTCGCCGTTGTGCACCACGCCCCAGACGTCGCACAGGATGGCTGAATAGGCTCCCGACAAGTCTGCGAGCGAACCGATGATGTCGGGCGAATCCGCCATGCCGTTGTCCCTGTACCATGATGCTTGCAAGCGCCGCGACCGACGGTCCGCCGCGACCGGCTGGGATTAACCGAAGCGCTTCACCCTGTCACCAGCTTTCATAGCGCCGCAAGATTGTCGCACGGGGACGCCGGCGAGCACGCGATGGTGAAAGCTTTTCTTTTCCAGCGCCTTATCCCCTTTTTTAGAGGCTTTGCCGCGGGAAGCTCGGAGCAGCATTGCCGATTGCGGACGCGTGGTTAACAGGGATTGAAAACCCGTACCGGCCTTGAACGTATTTCAGCAATCGGAAATTTAAAAATGCGTGGCATCGTCCGGGAAAAATGGGGCGGGCGGGAATGCTGAAGGCAATAGTCGGAGAATTCCGACACGACAGACGTGGCAACTACTCGTTAATGACTGCAATCACCATTGTGCCACTGATGGCCGGTCTGGCGCTCAGTGTCGATTACGGGGAGTTGCTGCGCCAAAAGCACGAAACGCTGAACGCCCTTGATGCGGCCGGCCTCGCCGCCGCCCAGCAGATCGTTGCCGGCGCCAGCGACAACGACGTCAAGGCCTACGCCAAGACATTTTTCGAAACCAATCTCGCACGTATCGACCCGGCGAATACAGCGCTGACCGTCACGCTGCCCAACAACAATGCCGGCGGCGGCACCCTGAAGCTCTGCGCCAGCCTCACCTTCCACCCCTATTTTCTACCGGCCGCCAGCCTGCTGATCGGCGGCACGGCAAGTGACACGACCTTCACCGAATGTTCGGAACTCCGCCTCAAGAACACCCTCGAAGTCGCGCTTGTGCTGGATAATTCCGGCTCGATGAGTGATCTCGGCTCCGGCACCGGCGAGAAGCGAATAAACCTGCTGAAGTCGGCCGCCAAGCAGCTTGTCGATACGCTGGCGCTTCAGGCGCAGCAGATGAAGCAGATCACCAAACCGGTGCAGTTTTCTCTCGTGCCGTTTGCGGCCTCGGTCAATGTCGGCCCTACCCACGACCAGGACGGCTGGATGGATCAGGACGGCATGTCCCCGATCCAGCACGAGGATTTCGACTGGACGACGATGAGTGCCGCCAACAATCCGGACAAATATGCCGAGAAGCTCAACGGCGTCTGGTACAAGCGCGGCACCGGCTGGGGCGAGACCAAGGACCAGCCGCTGACGCGTTTCAGCCTCTACGCCGACATGACGGTCGAATCGGGCCGCGAAGAGGTACCCAATTCGAAGCAATATGTCTGCGACACATACAAGAAGAACGGCACCTGCCAGTACGGCCACTGGAGCGCACCGGAATATATCTACACCACAAGCCGCTATGCGAGCTGGCAAGGTTGCGTCGAAGCACGGCCATATCCCTACAATGTCGACGACACCACGCCCGATACAGCCGCGCCGGCCACGCTTTTCGTGCCGATGTTCGCCCCGGATGAGGCTGGCACTCTGTGGCTTGATTTCAACCGTGACGGCATCAACGACGTCATCAGCACGTCCTACAATTACGGCAACAACTGGTGGGCCGATTGGCCCTATGTCGCCGGTCCTACCGCTTCCCAGCGCCAGTCTGACATGCGCAAATATTTCCTGGTAAAACCATACGGTTCGCAATCCGCAGCCGCGGGCGATGGGCCGAATTCCTCCTGCACCACCAACCCGATCACGCCGTTGAAGGACGTCAGCCAGGACGCACAGAAGCAGGAAATCAAGGACGCCATCGACGCCATGGCGCCGAACGGCAACACCAACGTGCCGGAGGGCCTTGCCTGGGGCTGGCGAACTGTATCGAGCAACCCACCGTTCACCGATGGTCGGCCGAACAGCGAGAGGGGCAACGACAAGGTGGTCGTGGTGCTGACCGACGGAGCCAATACCTATAGCGCCGTCAGCGACGGCAGCTACGCCAACAACAGGTCGACCTACGCCTCCTACGGCTACACTGGCCTGACCTATCCGGGATCTGGAAGCGTAACCCGCCTGTTTATGAATACCAGCACCGATATCGGCAAGACCACCTATACCGGTGCCAACTACACGGCAGCACTCGACGAGCAGATGAAAACGCTCTGCGCCAACGCAAAGAATTCGAACATTCTGGTGATGACGGTGGCGCTCGACCTGTCGCCTACGGATGCCGGCGACAAGAAGGCAATCGATGCGCTGAAGGCGTGTTCCTCGGATTCGCGCTTCCGCAAGGATCCGGCGGACCCGAGCAAGCCGGCCAAGCTGTTCTGGAATGCGACGGGCGCGACGCTGTCCGACAATTTCAAGGAAATCGCCAACGAATTGTCGAACCTGCGCATCGTCGGCTGAAGGCGATGGGATTGGCGACTAAGGCAGGGGGGCCCGGCGCGCTGGCGCAAAGGCTCCTGCCGCCATGCCCTTGCGGGTGATGGAAGCATGTGGTGAGTGTCCCCACCGGAGATGCGCTCTTGCCTGAACCCGCCAACCATCTTGCCTTCGCGCTGGTCTGCCTCGGTATGGTGCTGACGCCCGGCCCGAACATGATTTATCTGATCTCGCGCTCGCTGTCGCAAGGGCCGAAGGCCGGACTGATCTCGCTGGGCGGCGTGGCGCTCGGTTTTTTGTTCTACGTGCTGTCGGCGGCGTTCGGCATCACCGCGTTGCTGCTCGCCGTGCCCTTTGCCTATGATGTGCTGCGCCTTGCCGGCGCGCTCTATTTGCTGTGGCTCGCCTGGCAAGCGGTGAAGCCCGGTGGGCGCTCGCCCTTCCAGATCCGCGAACTGCCGAGAGACAGGCCGCGCAAGCTGTTCGCCATGGGCCTGATGACCAACCTGCTCAACCCGAAGGTGGCAGCGCTCTATCTGTCGCTGCTGCCGCAATTCATCAGCCCCGGCAAGGGCCACGTGCTGTCGCAGCTTCTGGTGCTCGGTGCCACACAGGTCGCGATCAGCCTGACCGTCAACGCCATCATCGCGGTGACGGCCGGCTCGATCGCCCTCTTCCTCGCCGGGCGGCCGCTATGGCTGGTGATCCAGCGCTGGATGATGGGCACGGTGCTGACCGCGCTGGCCGTCAAGATGGCAACCGACGCGCAACGCTGATCGGTCCTACATCGGCCGCCGGTCCGGCTGTGGCCGCTCCGGTTCGACCACCCTGCGGTAAAGATGCCAGGTCGCGTGGCCAAGGATGGGCATGACGACGGCAAGCCCGGCAAATAGCGGGATCGAGCCGATGACCAGCAGCACGGCGACCATCAGGCCCCACAGCGCCATCTGCAGCGGGTTTGTCAGAACTGCCCTTGCCGACGTCTCGATTGCCGAGACCGCGCCGACATCGCGGTCGAGCAGCAGCGGAAAGGCGACGACGGTCGTCGCCAGCACGATCGCGGCAAAGGCGAACCCGGCCAGGTTGCCGAGCAGGATCAGCGTCCAGCCCTTGCTGGTCGTCAGCACCTCGCGAATAAAGCCGACAATAGAGGCCGGAGGCTGATTGCCGTACAGGCTGGTATAGATCGATTGCGCGGTGAACAGCCAGAGCAGGAACAGTACCACCAGCATGATACCGATGACCGCAATCGCGGGCAGCGCCGGAGAGTGGCGCACGTCGAGCGCATGCCACCAGGATGTATCCATGCCGAACTCGCGCCGGCGGCTGATTTCGTAAAGGCCGATAGCGGCGAACGGACCGACCAAAGCGAAGCCGGACATCAGCGGATAGATGAGTTGGATGGCGTTCGAGCCCGACGTCCACTGCGTCAGGATCAGGCCGACCACCGGATAGATCAGGCACAGGAACACGTAGTGCGACGGCTTGGCCCAGAAATCCTCTACGCCGAGACGGAGCGCATCGAGCAGATCCTCGGTGCTGATGCGGCGCACCGTGGGCTGTACATGCATTCCACGTGCGTCCGCCATGACATGAAAGCCGGCCATAACCTTTCTCCCGTGGGTCGGGGCGGCCGCCGCCAGGATGGCCGCCCGTAGCTGCCACTTCTCGTATAAGCACTATGGTAGTCGATTTAGGGGTGATTGTCGCCAAGTCGATGGTCACGATGGTAAATCCCGGTTATAGATTTCCGACGCCACCATCGACGAGCAGTTCCGTGCCAACGACGAAGCTCGACTCATCCGATGCTAGAAACACCGCCGCCTTGGCGAGTTCCCAAGGTTTGCCCATCCGGCCGATCGGCACTAGCGCGCGTATCTGATCGCCAAGCGCCTTCTCGTCCGCTTCGGGCAGACCCAGCTTGCCCAAGGCCGGCGTCTCGGTCGGCCCGGGGCTGAGGCCATTGACGCGAATACCGCGCTCGATCATCTCACCCGAGAGGGTGCGCGCCAACGACAGGAGGCCAGCCTTGCTGGCGGCGTAGGCGCTACTCTGGGGCAGGCCGATATGGGCACTGACCGAACCGCACAGGATGATCGATGACGGGTTGGAGAACATCGGCAACAGGGCTTGGATCAAAAAGAACGGCCCCTTGAGATTGGTCTGCATCAGACGGTCATAGACCACCTCGTCCCAATCCTGCAGGGGCTGATGCATCACATCACCGGCGTTGATGTTCAGTATGTCGAGCCGAGGCCAGCACTGCGCGAGTTCGGCGGCAAGCGCACGCTGATCGGCGAGGTTGCCGGCATCATTCCTGATCACCTGCGCCGATCCGCCCAGCTCGCGCTGCGCAGCTTCCAGCCCGGACGGGCTCCTGCCGGTGATTGCCACCGTCGCACCCTCGGCCAGGAACTGGCGCGCGGTTTCGAGACCGATGCCACTGGTTGCCCCGGTAATGAGGGCATATTTGCCTTTCAAGCGACCCATGATTTGGCGACCCATGATTTGCCTTCCCAAAGACGATGAGAATGGCATTGTCGACACGATAGTATGCTTTGTATAGTAGGCACCGAATGGGTACTAAAGGAAATAATTTCATGGCGCAGGCAAAAGCCATCGAGGTAACGCCAGTCGAAGGCGGAAATGGCACGACCGATCGTTGCCCGATGATCGATTTCGTCAATCTGGTTTCGGGAAAATGGGCCATTCCCATTCTTTATCGCCTGATCGTCACCGGTTGTCCGATCCGCTTCGGCGAGCTCCAGAGGGCCGTCGCACCGATTACGCAAAAGGAGCTCACGCGGCAGCTGCGCCTGTTCGAACATCGCGGTCTGGTCTATCGGAGGGTCTATGCCGAGATGCCGCCGCGCGTGGAGTATGAGATAACGCCGCTGGGTAGAACCTTGCGTGGCACGCTGGATTCGCTGGCCGACTGGATGCGTGTCAACGCATCCCACCTGATCACCTGACTAATCGGGCACAGATTGTTTGCCCTGCCCGGCCAAAGCCACGGGCGGTCACCGCGCGGCACCACACTTTGGCGCCGCGCGGCTGAGATGTGTGACAAAAGCTAGGCAGCGAAACGATCGATCACTTCGGCCAGGGGGACATGGCCAAGACAGGCACCCGAACCCGCCGGCTTTTCGCCACCCTCGATGGCCTGTGCGTATCGCACGGCCGGATCGGCTTCGATGCGGCGGCGTAGCGCCGCCAGCCTGGGATAAGCTGCGCCGTCGACCGCCTGGTGGAACTCCGCCCAGCGCGCTACGCCGATCAGCGTGGTATCGGCAAGCGTCGGCCGGTCGCCGACCAGGAAATCCGTGTCGAGGATCATCGCCTCGAGCTGGTCATGGCGGTTGGTAACGACCTTGCGGCCGAAATCACGCAAGGTCGCCAGCAGCACCGGTTCCGCCGACTCCATTTCATATGCGGCCCAGAGCGGGGTGAAAGCGGCGGTGAAACCGGTGTTCACGAAAGCCATCAGCTGATGCATCCGGTCGCCCTCCGGCGAGCGAGGATCGAAGCTGATACGGCGTTGCGTATCGCGGGCTTCGAGCCAGGCGGCAATCGCCATGGTCTCGGTGAGCACCCTGCCCTCGTCCGTGATCAACACCGGTGTTTCCTGACGACCGTTGATGCTGGCATAGGCGTCGTTCTTCATCTCAGTGAGCATATCGACGCGACACAGGCGGTAGGGTTGTCCGACGCGTTCAAATGCAGCGACAAGCCCCATCGAACTTCCCAGCGGGAAGCCGTAAAGGAGAATAGGTTCCATTTCTTTGTCTCTTCCATGATTTAGGGATTACGCTGCGCAGCGAAACTTGACCCTAAACGCTGGTCGCCCCATGTAAATTACGCACTATTCTGTAACCAGGTCCCCGCCATGAAAGATGTCGTCTCACGCTGCCCGATCGAGGAGACTATGCGTGTGCTCAGCGGTCGCTGGCCCACCTTGCTGCTCTACTACCTCAAGGACGGGACCAAGCGCTTCAGCGATTTGAGGCGTGACAACCCGACAGTTTCGCACCGCATTCTGGCGCTGGAACTGCGCAAGCTGGAGGAAGCCGGGATCGTGCGGCGAACGGCGCGTACCGGCTATCCGCTTCGCGTGGATTACGACCTCACGGAGCCCGGTCTCAAACTTGTGCCACTCATCGACGCCCTGGGCGATTGGTGGGAAGATACCGAGGACGATCGGGCCGACCGGGCTACATCGACGCCGGAAATCAAACTCGTGGCGGCGGAATAGCCGACCGGCGATCACCGCCGCAAAGAACTGCCGGCGAGAGCCAGAGCGCTCCAAGCCGTTCATACATTAGATTCCGCAAGACCAAGGCGACCGGCTATGGGGCGCGCCATTGTGGCCAGCCAAACCGGGACAAGGCACCGCCATCCGGCACCAACTCCTGTAGCATAGCTCGCCAATCCTGATCACCTGATCCGCCGTTCGATCTCGTTGCCCGATCAGATCGGCTTGACCATGCTGGCTGGCTGTCGCTTTCGATCCTGACGTGAACGAAGAGCCTACTTATCCTCTTGAAGTTTCTCCTGAGACTTTGCCATTTGATCGTCCCCAAGTTCCATATTGTGCATCGTTGCAATCAACCATTCATCATGATCCCGCGTCGCCACTACGCTGATTAATCCGCGCCGACGCGGCCATTCGTTTCCCATCGGATCGAGCGCGCCAGTCATGGACCACCGCAGGTCGAGCGTGGCAACATCAGGGCGAACAAGCCTGTTCCGCACGCTTTCGGCGGATAGATGGCTGTACTTGAACATCTTCTCAAAAATTGGGGCATGGAACTGCTCGATCTTGTCACGTCCAGTCGCCTGCATCCCGAAGACGTTTGTAAATTCGGCATCTGCCGCGAATACGGCGGCAAAGGCGCGAGCATCGTGACGATTCCAAGCTTCGATCAGCCTGTGCGCGACACTTTCCACCCCTTCAGTTCGGACGTTGCCGGTAGCCATGCTGATCTCCTGTCATATAGTTCGGTTGCCATACTATATGGGCACCATATAAGTTTGAAAAGATGGATAATCAGCCCTACACGCAGTCTCTGCTTCTCTATGCTTATCAATCGTCGGCGAGCGCCTTGGTCCAGGTTCTCCGGGAGAGCGGCCATGCGGCAATCAAGCCCAAACACGGCGCTGTATTCGCCAACATCGACGCAGAAGGAACCCGACCCAGCGTCCTCGCACAGCGTGCGGGCATTGGCAAAGCATCGATGGGTGAGTTGATCGATGAACTGGAGCGCCTCGGTTATGTTCGGCGTTCGCATGATCCGAACGACAGACGGGCCAAATTAATCGTTGCAACTGACGCGGCGCTTGCGGTGATCCGGACCGTCCACGATTTCAATCAGCGTCTCGAAGACCAATACCGAAGGCTGCTTGGTGCTCAGGCGTACGAATCGCTGCGGTCGTCACTGCAAGCGATATCCCCCAGCGAAAATTTGCAACCGAGGATACCTCGCCAGCGCTCGTGAAGCCGCAAAGGTAGGGCAAAAGAAACGCTCTGTCCGTGAAGGCCTGACTGGGTATCGAGCTCCTGGGAGTATCGAGCCCGAACAGCCGTCTGGGCGAATGCTGCCATCCGAGCAGGCCTGTTTCGATTGAGCGGTGAAATCAATCTGACAAAGTGTCATCGCGTCAAAACCATTCATCACGCATTTTCACCGCCCTGCCCGGCAAAAGCCATGATCGCGGTTATGTCAGGCGGGCATGACCGTTACGAAAATCGAAAATTATCAGGCCCAACCAAGCCTAAGCAGGCGCGTGCTGCTCAGAGCTGCCGGCCTTGGCGCCCTTGCCGGGCTCACCGCCTGCGCAACCGCCGTGCTGCCTACCGGTGAAAGCGCCGGTGTCTCTGCTTCCGCCGCCGGCACGCTGGCCGGCATCCGCGCTTCGGCGGGTCTGGGGCCGCTCGCCCCCGATGCCCGGCTCGAGCAGGCGGCGCTCCAGCAGGCCGGATATATGGCACGCGGCGGCCGAATGAATCACACCACCGGCTGGGGCAAGGACTTTGCCTCGCGCGTCAAAGACAATGGCATTGCCGGCGCTGCCGCCGAAAATATTGCCGAAGGCCGCTTCGACCAGCAGAAGCTGTTCGATATCTGGGTGCATTCGCCAGGCCACCGCCGCAACATGCTCGACCCGCGCTTCACCCGCTTCGGCCTCGCCTATGTGCGCGACGGCCGCGACAGCACGCTTCGCTACTGGTGCCTTGTGCTCGGCAGATAACTTCCACCATTTGGACGGCGGAAGCCTGCTGGCGACCGATCCGTCAGTCTTTGCGGCCGCCGCCGAGCAATTCCTCGATCTCCTGCGCACAAACCGGCCTGCTGAAATGATAGCCCTGCATTTCGTCGCAATTGTTCCTGCGCAGGAAAGCAACCTGATCATCTGTCTCAACGCCCTCGGCGATGACCCTCAGGTTGAGATTTTGCCCCAATGAAATCACCGCGCTGGCCACAGCCTGATCGTTCTCGTCGGCGGCGAGATCCTTGATGAAGGACTTGTCGATCTTCAGCCGCGCCACGGGAAAGGTCTTGAGTGCACTGAGGCTGGAATAGCCGGTGCCGAAATCATCGATCGAGATCTGGACACCCAGGCTTTGCAGGGCGTTCATGGTGGCGACCGCCAGCTCGATATCCTGCATGATAAGGCTCTCGGTCACCTCCAGCTCGAGATACCTGGCCTCCAGGCCGCTGTCCTTCAGCGCGCTGACGATGCGATCGATCAGGTTGCGCTCCCTGAATTGCCGCGCCGACACATTCACGCAAACGGTCAAGGGCGGCAGTCCTGCGTCTTGCCAGGCTTTGTTCTGCCGGCACGCCTCATGCAGAACCCAGTCGCCGATCGGTACGATCAGACCTGTCTCCTCGGCGGTCGGGATGAACATCGTCGGCATTACCGTGCCAAGCGTTGGGTGGTTCCAGCGTATCAGCGCCTCGACCGCAAAAACCCGACCTGACCGAAGGTCCACCTGCGGTTGGTAGAGCAGCGTGAATTCCGAACGCGCCAAGGCGTTTCGCAACTCTTCCTGAAGCACGAATTTTTCATGCGCCCTGGTGTTGAACTCCGGAGCGTAAAACTGGAAATTATCGCGGCCGAACTCCTTGGCGCGATACATGGCCGCGTCGGCATTTGCCAGCAGCGTATCGGGATCCGTCCCATCCTTGGGATAGTTGGCAATGCCGATGCTGGCCGTCGCCCGCACAAGATGCGCTCCGAGCCGAACCGGTTCGGCGAGTGCAGCCCTGAGCTTTTGCAAGGTCTCGGAAACGAGATCGACGTTCGCCGGCTGGTCGAAAAGCACGACGACGAATTCGTCGCCGCCAAGCCGCACGACGGTATCGGTCGCCCGGACGCAGTCGACCATGCGACTTGCGACGGTCTTCAGAAGCTCGTCGCCGGCATTGTGGCCGAGCGTGTCGTTGACGAATTTGAAATTGTCCAGATCAATGAACACCACCGTCACCCAGCGATCGTATCGCTGGGCGTACAAGACCGCCTGTGAAAGCCGGTCCTCCAACAAGGCGCGATTGGGAAGCCCGGTCAGCACGTCATGATTGGCCATGAAGTGGATCCGGTCTTCGGCCTGTTTGCGTTCGATGGCGATCCCGGCGATGCGCGTGGTGAAATCGATGAGGCGAGTCTCGGCCTCGGTCGGTTCGCGCACCGTCATAGAATACATCGCAAAGACGCCGAGCACGGCGCCCTGATGCGACAGGATCGGTGTCGACCAGCATGAACGCAAACCGTGTGGCCGCGCGAGTTCGCGATAGTCCTGCCAAAGCGGATCCTGCATGATATCAGCGACAATCACCGGCTCGCGCCGATAGACTGCGGTACCGCAAGACCCTGCCCTTGGGCCTACCGCGGCGCCGTCGACGGCGTCGGTGTAGTCTCTCGCCAGGCTCGGCGCGGCGGCGTGGCGCAAGTGGCTGCCATCCTTGTCGAGCAGCAAGACCGAACCGAATATCCCCGCCAGTTGGGACTCGACCAGACGCATGAGCCGCTCGAGCACGTCTTCGAGGGGAGCGCTCTTTGCGATCATCTCGAGGATATGCGCCTGCCCGTCGCGAAGGATTTCGGCCTGCTTGCGCGCAGTGATGTCACGGGCAATGCCGACGAGGCCGAAAATGTTGTTCTGAACGTTGCGCAACGGCAGTTTCGTAGACAGGAACCATTTGCCGGTGCCTGACGCATCGACGACGAACTCCTCCTCGTCGACCATCGGTTGTCCGTCGCGCATCAGTTGCTGCTCGATGAGGCGAAATTTCTGCGCAAGATCCGGCGCGTGAAGGTCGAAGTCGCTCAGACCGATCATGTCGCTCGTGCTGTCTCGACCGCTGTCGGACGCAATGGCTCGGTTGGCGACGACGAAGCGGCTTTCGGTGTCCTTCACCCACATGTAGTCAGGCACCAGGTCGATGAGCGTCTGCAAGGAGATACGCTCGTCGACGACCAAGCGGTTGGCGCTGAGCTCGCTGATGTCCTCATGCGTGGCCACCCAGCCGCCGTCAGGCATCGGCTGATGGCAGACCTGAATTGTCCGGCCATCGGCGAGCTCGGCTGTCCAGTTCCCCGAAGCCGTGCCCGAATTGACTGCCCGGGCCAACGCCAGATAAGCGTCCGCATTCATTGCCGAGGTTCCGACAGCGACGCGCCGCTCGACGATTTCGCGCAGCGCCGCACCCGGCTGCAATTGCTCCGGGGCAAGGCGATAGATTTCCGTGTAGCGTCGATTGCACAGGATCAGCCGTTCATCGGCGTCAAAGAAACAGATGCCTTGCGAGATGTTCTCTATCGCGGTCTGGAACCGCAGTGCCTGGTCCTGAAGTGCCGCAATCGTGGCGCGAAGCTCGCGCTCGAGGGCCTCATATGAGGCAGTCGCCAGTTGTGCCAGCGTCGTTAAATTTGCGGATTCGGGCGCGTCGGCGGTTTGCCTGGATGACTTCGTGGCCAAACACAATTCCTCCCGCTGATGCTTGAGGCAAGCAAAGGAGGCTCGCCTTCAACCCAAAAGCGACTGCATATTGGTCCGGATATACTAATGGCAGGTGAACCTGGCTCAACGCCGACGCGACCGGCACGGCAACGGAAACCGTGGCCGGTCGCGGTTGCCGTAAGCCCTGAGGCTTAGTCCATATGCGCGGCAGGCGTCCCACCGGCGGGCGGCGCAGCCTTTGGCTTGCGCAGCAGGAAAACAAACGGGACAGCAAGCAGCGTCATCATCATCAGCAGCTTGAAGTCATTGACGTAGGAGATCATCATCGCCTGGACATTGACCATGCGATCCATCAGCGACAGCGCCGTCGGATCGCCGCCCGCCGCTGCCGGCGATGCCGCCCAGAGGTTGGGATTGAACGGATTGATGTAGGCCGAAAGCTCGGCATGGTTGATCTGCGTGTTGCGTACCAGCAGAACCGTCACCACCGATACGCCGATCGACGAGCCAAGATTGCGCACCAGGCTGAACAGCGCCGTTGCATCGGTGCGGAAACGTGCGTCGAGCGTGGCGAAAGCCACGGTGGACAGCGGCACGAACACCATTCCCATTCCAAGGCCCTGGATGACGCCGGAACTGAGGATAAGCCAGTTGTCCATCTGCGGCGAAAAGCTCGACATCGTGTAGAGCGATTGCGCGGTCAGCAGGAAGCCGATGACGACGAGGATCCTGGCATCGATCCTGTGCATGATCCGCCCGACGAACAGCATCGCGATCATCGTGCCGACACCGCGCGGGCCCAAGACGATGCCTATGGTGAGGGTCGGATAACCGAAGATGGTCGACAGCATTGGCGGCAGCAGCGACATGCTCGCCAGGATGAGCACGCCCATGACAAAGATGAACGCGAGCCCGGTGACGAAATTGCGATCGAGGAAGATCTTCGGGTCGATAAAGGGGTGCTCCGCCGTCAACGTGTGGATGGTGAATACCCAGAAACCGGTGATGGAAAGACCAAGCTCGATCCATATCTCGATCGAGGAAAACCAGTCGACCTCGCCGCCGCGATCGAGCATCAGCTGCAGCGCGCCGACACCGAGCGAGAGCATGGTGAAGCCGAAGAAATCGAAGCTGCGCACCCGCCGGGCGACGCTGGGAAGATATGCCGCCATGCCAAGGAAGGCGATGATGCCGACCGGCAGGTTGATGAAGAACACCCAGCGCCAGTTGAAATTCTCGGTCAGCCAGCCACCCAGCGTCGGGCCAAGGATCGGTCCCAGCATGATGCCGGCGCCCCAGATGGCCATGGCCTGGCCGTGGCGTTCCCTGGGGTTGATGTCGAGCAGGAAGGTCTGCGACAGCGGCACGATGGCCGCACCGAACACGCCTTGCATGAGCCGGAACAAAACGATGGTCTCAAGGCTCCAGGCGATGCCGCACAGCATTGAAAAGACGGTGAAACCGACCACGGCCGTCAGGAACAGCTCCTTGCGACCGAAGCGGTCGGCCAGCCAACCGGTCACCGGCGTCATGATCGCCGCGGCAACGATGTAGGAGGTCAACACCCAGTTGATGTTGTCGGGGGAGGCGCCGAGATCGCCGGTCATGGTCGGCAGCGCAACGTTGGCGATCGTCGTGTCGAGCGCCTGCATGATCGTCGCAAGCATGAGCGCAACTGTGATCAGGCCGCGGTGCGGTACTTCGCGAAAGGGTTCTGGGCTGCTCATGACGTAAAACTTCCAGCAGGTAACAAAAACGTGTACATTAGGTTTCCGGACGGCGAGGCCCCGCTGTAGAGAGACCCTCATCGCGGTGGGACGCGAGCATCGATGTGGGGGTTACATCGACTGAGCGTCTCGACAAAGCGGGCGCCTGCCGCCCGGAAACCTGAGGACCGAAGATCCTGCGCGACGTTGTCTGCTGAGGCAGGCTACAGCGCAGCCCGTCTACGCATTCAACTTTTCCTGCGCCTCCCTCGGACCAATCCTGCATCCATCTCGCTGTTTGCTATATGCGGCCGCTACCAGGCCTCTTTACCTGGCCTCTTACCTGGCCTCGCCTGCCGTGGCGCGGCGGAAAATGCTCGGCAGCCCGCGGGAAACGCCGGTGTCCACCGTGACGGTCGCGCTCATGCCGGTGCGCAGCGCCGCCTTGGCGTCGGCATCGGTCAATTCCAGGCGGACCGGAATGCGCTGCGTGACCTTGACCCAGTTGCCGGTAGCGTTCTGCGCGGGCAGCAGCGAGAACTCGGCGCCGGTGCCGGCGCCGATCGCCTTGACGGTGGCTTCGAACGTCTTGCCCGGATAAGTATCGACCATGATCTCGGCCTTCTGGCCGGGTTTCATGTTGGTGAGCTGGGTTTCCTTGAAATTGGCGTCGACCCAGGTGTCGCCGGTCTCGACCAGCGAAAACAGCGGCGTGCCCGAACCGACATACTGGCCGACCTTGAACGAAGCGGCCTGGCTGATGATGCCGTCGGCTGGTGCCTTGACCGTGGTCTGGACCAGATCGTAGGCCGCCTTGTCGCGTGCGGCGAGCGCCGCCATTACCGTTGGATGCTTGTCGGTCTCGATGTCGGGATTGCCGCCAAGTGCCGCCTTGGCGCTGACGATCCCTTGCTGGGCCACGGCCAGCTGCTGCTTCGCCTTGTCGAGGTCGTTCTTGGCTTCGTCCAGAGACGACTTGGCGTTGATGCCCTTGCGGGCAAGGTCGGCGGCGCGGTCATATTGCGACTGCGCGTACTGGACCTGGCTTTCGTCGGACTTCTCCTGCGCCAGCGCCTGGCTGTAGGCCGCACGCAGCTGCTCGACATTGAGCCGTGCGCCGGCCACCGCCGCGTCGGCCTGGGCCAATGCGATCCGGTAGGGCTCGGGATCGATAGCGAACAACACGTCGCCCTGGTTGACAGACTGGTTGTCGAAAATGTCGACCTGAACGATGCGGCCCGCCGTATCGGCGGCTATCGACACCTTGGCCTGCTGCAGATTGGCGTTCTCGGTCTCCTGATAGCGGCCGCCGGTCACCCAGACATAGCTGCCGCCGGCGATCAACGCAGCGGGCAGCACAAACATCAAAAGGAAGCGGCCGGCACGGCGCTTCTGCTTCGGCGCCACCGGCGCCGGAGCTATCTGCGGAGCGACCGTTACCGGAGCTGCCGCCGGCTTCGCGGGAGCTTCCAGCTCCAGCTTGGCCGCATTCTCATCTAGTTTGGCTACCGCGTTCATGCTGCTGCGCCTTCCGTATTCTTCACTTTTTCCGAGGGCGGCGCCTCACCATCTGCAAGATTCTGCACCATTGTCTCCAGCGCCCTGACCAGGACGCGGCGATCTTCCGGCGAAACGCCAACGAGCGATTCCTCATAGACCTCGCCGGCAAGGCTCTTGACGTGGGTGTAGGCCGCGTTTGCCTTGGCGGTCGGGAAAATCATGCGCACTCGCCTGTCGGTTGCGTCGGGACGACGCTCTATCCAGCCGCCCTCCTCCATGCGATCGACAAGACGCGAGACGCTGATCGGCTCGATTTCGAGAAGCTCGGCAAGCCGCGCCTGCGCGACACCCGCCTCCTTGGCGACGCGGACCAGAAGCCGCCACTGCGCCGAAGAAAGGCCGAAACCACTGGCGCGCGCTTCGAAGCGCTTGCGCATCAGGCGCTGCACGTCGTGGATCAAAAAGCCCAATCTGTCGATGCCGTCGGAAACCATGAGCGACATATATAATAAGCGTGCTTATAATTCAAGGAGCCGGATTGTGCCAGAAGCCGGCGAGTGTGCATGGCAGTCGGTGCAGGGCGATCGTGGTTAGCAATTTATTACGCCGGGCGCTTGTGACGCGAAGCGATGCGGTTCTCGAGCGGCGCCCCGGATGAGCTGAGCCTGGATGCAGCACTTGTGACGGCGCCCTCGGGCGAACGCTTCTTCAGCATATCGGCGTGCTACATCGGCCCCCTCGACGAAGGCCAGCAAATCATTCAACCTCTGAGAGAGTATGGCACGCCAGTTGAGCGCCGGATTGCTCCTGTCCCCTATCTTCAAATCCAATCGGCCGGGGACAGCCTCTTTCCGCGCGGGCGGCGCTACTACTGGAAGGCGCAGTTCATGCGCGAAATCACAGATCAGGCGATCGATACCATGCTTGCGGCTTACATGACTGCACCCAGCGAATCGCTTCTGGTCCTGCAGCAGGTTGGCGGCGCCATCTCGCGAGTACCGATGGACGGAACGCCCTACGCCAATCGGGATGCGCTTTACGATCTGGGACTACCCGTCTGACGACGAAACGCACATCCGATGGGCGCGCGACCTGTGGGATGCAATGAGACCGTTCTCGACCGGCGGCGTCTATGCGAATAATCTCGGCGAAGAAGGCACTGATCGGGTTCTGGCGGCTTACGGCGAGAATTATCCGAGGTTGGCCGCACTAAAGAACAAGTATGATCCCACCAATTTCTTTCGCTTGAACCAAAACATTAAGCCTGCGACCTGAGCGACCGCCCCAGGCCGATGCTCGAAATTCTGCGGCGCTGCTACAGCTCCAAATTCCAGTTCTGGCCGACCAGATCCTTGCCGAAGGAATGGTGGCGCTCCTCGTTGGTCAATTTAAAGCCCGCAGCCTCATAGATGTGGCGGGCGGCGGCGAGCACGTCGTTGGTCCACAGCGTCAGTGTCGTGTAACCCGTGGCGCGGCAAAAGCCGATACACTCCTCGACCAGCCGCTTGCCGATACCGAGGCCGCGCGCCGACGGCTCGACATAGAGCAGGCGCAACTTCGCCACCGCGTCCGACTGGCGCACGACGAAGACCGAGCCGACGACCTCGCCTTGCCGCTCGGCGATCCAGCTGCGTTCCCATTTCGGATCGAAGGATTTGACGAATGCGCCGAGGATTTCGGCGACCAGCGCCTCATAGGTTTCGTCCCAGCCATATTCCTGTGCGTAGAGCAGGCCCTGCCGATGGATAATCCAGCCGATGTCGCCGACTTGCAGAGGCCGCAGCATATAGGGAATTTTGGGCTCGGCGCTTCCGCCCAGCAGACGCTGCACCGTCTGCATGGCCTTGACCAGCCTGTCCTGTTCGGCAACCGAAAGCCGTTCGAGCAAAGCCGCGACCTGGTCGTGCGAACCCTGGTTCAGCGGCGCGAAGGCCTGCCGCCCGGCCTTGGTCAGCGCGATCGACGAGCGCCGTGCATCCGCCTCGATCGTGGCGCGCTCGACCAGGTCACGCTCCTCGAACTTCTTCAGCAGCCGGCTGAGATAACCGGCATCGAGGCCGAGATCGCGTGCAAGGTCGGTGGCGGTCAGGCCATCGCGATGCGCCAGCTCATAGAGCACCCGCGCCTCGGTCAGCGAGAAGGTGCTTTTCAGCAGCCCTTCGTCGAGCAGCCCGATCTGGCGGGTGTAGAAGCGGTTGAAGGCCCGCACCGCGTCGATCCGCTCCTTGCCTGGGTGATGATGAATGGTCATGGCATCCTCCTCCCGGCAAGATCAGCGATTTAGTTGACTTGGTCAAGTATCCGTTTGAAGCAATTGTCCTGATTATGCCCAGCGGGCGCCTTGACTCGCGCGAGTTGCCAGCCTATTTCAGCGCCACGTTAGCACTCCCCCAAGATGAGTGCTAACCACATGTCCGGCGCCGCCGGACGGAGGAACTGTTCTCACCATTCTCATCGAGGAATAAAAAATGGCAAAGTCGAAGTTCCGCCCGCTTCATGACCGCGTGGTCGTTCGTCGGGTCGAATCCGAATCCAAGACCGCGGGCGGGATCATCATCCCCGATACGGCTAAGGAAAAGCCGCAGGAAGGCGAGATCATCGCCGTCGGTTCCGGCGCCCGCGACGAAGCCGGCAAGCTCGTCCCGCTGGACGTCAAGGCCGGTGACCGCATCCTGTTCGGCAAGTGGTCGGGCACCGAAGTCAAGCTCAATGGCGAAGACCTTCTGATCATGAAGGAATCCGACATCATGGGCATCATCGGCTGAATATCGGCCTCACCCTCATTTAAATCTTCGGGCTCAATCCAAGCCCCTGCCAGGAGCTAAAAATGGCTGCCAAAGACGTAAAATTCTCCCGCGACGCTCGCGAGCGCATGCTGCGCGGCGTCAACATCCTCGCCGACGCGGTGAAGGTCACGCTCGGCCCCAAGGGCCGCAACGTCGTCATCGACAAGTCGTTCGGCGCACCGC